>JANPPH010000054.1:0-5802 GCA_031428395.1 Gammaproteobacteria bacterium | reverse complement strand
CGCCCGCGCCGCTCCAGCCCATCAATTTTAGAAAGCTTCTGCGGTTGATCTCGTTAGCACTCATAAACAAACCATCCGTTTGGGTTCAATCAACTATCTGGCTGTGGCGTAACACAACCGCCAACGCAACGTATTTTATTGCCGGTAAAGGAGTTGTATAAAACAGTTCGCACACCCAGATCTATAGCGAGCTGGGGACATAACAAAGTGTTTTTCCCTTACGACGCCCTTTGTTACTTGTGACAGGCCCAACAATCCGCAGGCCCGTTATTTGCCTCATGGCAACGCTTACAAAAACCCATAGTCAGCGACTTCACTTTCTTGGCCACCGTCATTTCTTTAAGATCACCGTGGCAAAACGCGCAGACCTCGGATGCCCGCTCTACCGGCAATTCTTCGTTATCGAAGATGAAGCGCTTTAGATGACGTTCGTGAGTGAAATGCACAAAGTCAGGCACGTCATGCACTTTTTTCCATGGCGGCGTCTGCTTTTTCTGCCAATACTCGGTTAGCTTTTTGATGCGCGGCTTGTCTGTTGCAATGACTGTATGACAGCCCATGCATTTACTCGTCGGTGGAATACCGGCCACTTTGCTGCGTCTTGCATAGGTATGGCAATACAAGCAATTAATTTGATTAACTTTTGTATGGATGTCATGCGGAAATTCAATTGGCTGTTCAACATCATCGCCATCATGCGTCCCGACAGGCGGCACGACATTTGGGACTGTGCTTTGTGCATAGGCCTGAGTAAACAGCGACACCATACAAGCGACCAAAATCGCCAAAGCCTTTACGAAAATGTGCTGACGCTGCAAATGCTTCGCCGACATACGCGCTCCGTTATTCATTAAGTGACAACTGACTGACATGTCGATCCTCGATGTTTGCAACAATCTTCCCACCCTAAAACGGCACAAGGAAGGCAGACCAATGAAGCTACCTTGCTAGAAAAGTATTTGGTTCACCCACGACTCACAATGACCCAACCGAGTCACTGGGTTGCTAAAAGCCCCGCTATTTGGGGTCTGGCGAAGATCCGGCATTCCTTACGATTAGGACAAGGTAAACACAGAACCCATCCGCCCCAATTATTTCGCTAGTTTCTTACGTCCTGCGCCCCATTTTGAGGCGGCCTTTGTTTTGATATCTCACCGAAACAAGGACTTAGAATCTAAATGAAAATACATCTAATAATCATTAAGGTACAGGAGCGAGAATCCTAGAACAGTTCCCCACGCCCTGTCAATGCCTCTTTTGCTAATTGTGTAGCGTTGAGCAAGACATCTTGTTTGCCCGCTTTAAATTTTGACACAAAGTGCTCAGCATGAGCCAAAAAAAGCAAAGCTCTCGATCAAATCAAAACGCCCTGCGTGCAAGAAATCACACGGGGTTAGCGATATCAATAAATTGTGTTTCGATTGAGTATTTTTCTGTTAAGTGGGCAAGAACCGATTGAACACCGCCTCTCTCTGTTGCGTGATGTCCCGCGGCGAAAAAGTGAATGGCTGATTCGCGTGCGATGTGCACGGTTTGCTCCGACGCTTCTCCGGTTAAAAACGCATCGAGTCCCAACTTGACCGCGTCATCGATATAAGACTGCGCCGCACCTGTGCACCAACCTATGGTGCGGACCGAGTTAGTGCCGCCCGGGATGTGTAATACGGAATGTCCTAGACGGCTCTCTATATAAACACTTAATTCTGCTCCGTCCATGCTGCAGGGCAACCTACCGTACATCCCTATTGGCACCACACCCGACCCCATTCGTCCCTCAACACTCAATTCAAGAAGCGTCGCGAGCGCGGCGTTGTTGCCCAAAGTCGGATGGGCGTCTAATGGCAAATGGTAGGCCAAAAGACTAACATCGTTGCGTAGCAGCGCCTTTAGACGGCGCGATTTCATGCCTACAACACAAGGATTTTCGCCCCGCCAAAAATACCCATGATGAACCAGTATCGCATCCGCGCCGCTTTCAATGGCCTCATCCAGTAACGCAAGGCTTGCGGTGACGCCACCAACCATTTTACCTATTCGAGTGCGACCTTCAACTTGCAGGCCATTTGGCGCGTAGTCTTGAAAGCGAGGCGCCTCAAGCAAGGCATCCAAATACGCAACGAGTTCTTTTAATTCGATCATTTATGCTTTTTCCTTGCGCTTATGTACAATGGGCCGCTGACGCAAGCGGATTGTTTTTACAGTTTATAGGGCTTACATGCAAATTCGAAAACTTCTCCCGTATGTATTCCAGGGTCTCGTAATTGGATTACTCGCCGGACTAATATTCGTTTACTTCTTTGGTGCTGATATACCCTTAAGACCGGTTATTGAATTCAAAGAGGCGAGTGATCATGCGCCAGCTAATGTAGCTGGCGTGGATTCCTATGCAAATGCGGTCGAGCAAGCGGCTCCTGCTGTGGTAAATATTTTCACTACCAAGATCGTCACTGAGCGCGGCACACCGTTCGATGATCCAGCCTTGCGCCGTTTTTTCGGCGATCGCGCCATGCCCGAGCCGCGTCGACATTTGGAGAACAGCCTTGGCTCAGGGGTTATTGTCAGCCCTCAAGGGTACATCCTGACCAGCAACCATGTCATCGACAATGCTGACGAGATTCAAATTGCGGTGCGCGATGGCCGCAGTGGAGCTGCGACGGTGGTGGGAACCGATCCGGAAACGGACTTAGCCGTCCTTAAAGTCGATCTTGCCAAATTACCGGCAATCACCATTGGCCAGTCAGACAAATTGCGAGTTGGCGATGTGCTTCTCGCGATCGGCAATCCGTTTGGCGTCGGTCAGACCGTGACGATGGGTATTGTCAGCGCCACGGGGCGCAACCAATTGGGTATCAGTACATTTGAGAACTTCATTCAGACGGACGCGGCGATAAATCCGGGCAATTCGGGTGGCGCACTCGTCAACACGAGAGGCCACTTAATCGGCATTAATACGGCCATTTTTTCGCAGTCCGGCGGTTCGCAAGGGATTGGCTTTGCAATTCCTTTGAGTCTGGCGAAAGATGTGATGCGAGAGATTATCGACCACGGACATGTTATTCGCGGCTGGCTAGGGGTCGAAGTACAAGATATAACGCCTGAACTCGCAGAGTCATTTAACCTCAAAGAGAAAGGCGGCGCACTGATTGCCGGCGTTTTACGCGACGGCCCAGCAGGAAAAGCAGGACTAAAGCCGGGCGATGTGATTCTTTCCGTAGAGGCTCAGCGAGTGAGTGACGCGAGAACGTTGATGAATGCAATTGCGCAGATCAAACCGGGCAAACTCGTGAAGCTAAGTGGCATACGTAACAGCGAAAAATTTTCGCTGCAGACAACGGTAGGCGAGAGGCCGACACCGCCCAAATGATTTTACTTCGGCTGGGATTCTTCGTCAGGCGTTATTTGTGCGTCGGCTTGAGCCTCGGGCTGGGTAACCAAACGCGACACTACTAAGCCCACTTCAAACAGCAACCACATCGGTACCGCTAGCAAAAATTGCGACAACACATCAGGTGGCGTAAAAATCATACCAAAGACAAACGCGCCGACAATAACATAACGGCGTTTTTCAGCCAAGCTTTGTGGGGTCGCCACGCCGCTTAGTACGAGCAATACCGTTGCTACAGGAACTTCAAAGGCGAGACCGAAGGCGAAAAACATCTTCAAGACAAAGTCCAGGTAGCTACTAATATCAGTCATCACGGCAACGCCTTCTGGGGCGGTGCCTGTTAAAAATGAGAATGCCAACGGGAATACCACAAAATAGGCAAACGCCATACCGCCGTAAAAAAGCACCACACTTGAAACCATCAGCGGAAAAGTGACCTTCTTTTCTCGCTTATAAAGCCCAGGCGCAATGAACGTCCATACTTGAAGAAACATGTATGGCATAGCCAAGAACACGGCCAAGACAAAAGTAAATTTGAAGGGAATCAGGAAGGGCGAGGCTACCTCTGTAGCAATCATGGTGCTGCCGACAGGCATGGTGGCCAGCAACGGCTGCGCCAAGGCAGTATAGAGATCGCGCGCAAACGGGAGAAGACAAAGAAATATCAAGCCCACTGCAATTGCAGCGCGCAGCAAACGACTGCGCAACTCAATAAGGTGTGCGACTAACGGTTGCTCTGGACCAGGACTATCTTTGGGTGAACCCATCAGACGGCCGAGCACGCTCTGGCGATGCCGCGCTTTCATCGGTTCCGGAAGCCGGGGTTTTTTCATCTGCTTTTTCTGTGCTAGTAGAACTGAGTTTGCGGCCACCTATGGGTATGGTGGCCTGGGTTTCATCGACTAATTTGTGCAACTCCGCAATTTGCGTCTCTTGCGCGATAAGCCTTTTTAACTCTTCAGCCTTTTCAATTTCGTGATCAAAATCTTGTTTGACGGAGTTGATGAATTGCCGGGCTTTACTCATCCACCGGCCAGCATTGCGTACCAATGTCGGAAACTCATCCGGCCCCACCACTACAAGCGCTACCACAGCAACAACGACTAGTTCCCAAAAGCCAATATCAAACATGGGCTAGCGCCGGTCCGCTACTTAGCTCTTGTTTTTTTCGCGTGCGGCAACTTCACCATTGATAACGCGCTCAGCCTCGGTGTGATCGAGCTTCGTTGCAGTGGTCGTGGCGGTCGGCGTTGCTTCCGCCTCTTCATCACGCACTGAAGAACGGAAACCCTTAATCGCAGAGCCCAAATCTCCACCAATAGCGCGTAAGCGCTTGGTGCCGAATAGCAACAACACGATAAGTAACACAACCAATAAATGCCCCATGCTTAGACCCATGGCAGTTCTCCAAAAAACAGGTTTAACAATGAATTTGTACTATATCACGTCTTTTGCGATATAACTCTCATCAACCAACTTAATTACCACTAAATATTTGAGACAATTTAAGAGATTAAAAATTTCACTCAGGGATCCGCGTGCGTTGCGCCTTCTCGTCTAAGCCTGAAATACCCACGCGCCTATTCAGTTCTTGCAAAACCTCGTTGGGCGACAACTGTTGCTGCGCGAGCAGAACCAGAGTGTGAAACCAAAGATCTGCAACCTCGTGAACCAGCTTGTCTTTTTCGCCATTTTTTGCCGCGATCACCACTTCAGTGGCCTCTTCGCCGACTTTTTTCAGTATGGCATCGATTCCTTTAGCGTATAGGCTTGCTACATACGAACTTCCAGTAGCAGCATCTTTACGCTGTTCGAGAATGTTGGCGATATTTTCTAGGATATTGTCCATTAGTCTTGGTAAATGTCGCTTGGGTTTTTAATAATTGGACCGCATTCTACCCAATGCTCATGGTCCAGGCGCTTGAAAAAACAATTGTGACGCCCAGTGTGGCAGGCAATACCACCGAGTTGTTCGACTTTTAGCAAAATTGCATCGCCATCGCAATCCACGCGAATCTCTTCGATGCGCTGCTTGTGGCCGGATGTTTCGCCTTTCGCCCATAGACGTGAACGTGAGCGGGACCAATAGACAGCATGACCGGTCTTTACAGTAAGCGCTAGGGATTCGCTATTCATCCAAGCCAACATTAAAACTTTGCCGGTGGCGGCTTCTTGGGCGATCGCAGGTACTAAACCGTTGGCGTCCCATTTCACTTCGCTTAACCAGGCGGGGCTTAATTGAACGTCTGACATTACAGCCGCACTTCTATATTGCGTTCGGCCATTAAGCGCTTGGCTGCACCAACTGTGTGTTCACCAAAATGAAAAATGCTCGCAGCAAGTACCGCATCGGCGTGGCCTTCGATGACTCCTTGCGCGAGATGCTCGAGATTGCCAACGCCACCTGAGGCAATAAC
>JANPPH010000053.1:0-4676 GCA_031428395.1 Gammaproteobacteria bacterium | reverse complement strand
CGTCCCCACACCAACGAAGCAAAATATTGAAGAGCATTTTTTCTGTAATAGGTTTGGCCAAATAATCATCAAGGCCAGAACTTAAATAATGTTCACGGTCACCGGTGAGTGCATCCGCTGTCAGTGCAATAATCGGCGTTTTCGGCTCATTTTGCTGTAAATTGCGTATCGCTTTAGCGGCGCTGATACCATTCATAGTAGGCATGTGAATATCCATCAAAATTAAATCGTAACGTTGCTGACGACAGGCTTCGATGGCGCTTAAACCACTGGCTGCAAGATCCGCTGTACCGCCTACTTGCTCAACCAGCAAGCCGGTAAGTCTTCGATTGATATCGTTGTCATCAACCACTAAGACGCGTAAAGGATTTTTTTTGCTTGGGAGTAAAGTCAATACATCGTTTTGCGTCGCTGGGTAGTTCTTTTTAGAACTCACGCAGGCCCTACTAAATTCATCGTGCAGCTCCGACGCTTTGGCCGGCTTGCTTAAGAAGCCGCTAAAGCCACTTAGGAAATCATCGTCCTGTTCAGATCCTGAAAGCAGATTTCCTAGGAGCAACAAACGTATGTCTTGCAGTGCCTTATGTTGCCTAAGCGCCGCGGTGAATTCCGCAGGTTTGAGGTCGGTGATGGCGGCATCTACTATCACGACGTGGAAAGAGCGTCCCTCATCATGGCACTCCTTAATCATCGGCAATGCGTTTACGGCGCTATTAACAACGGTGGTGGTGATTTTCCATGTCGCAAGATTTTCTTCTAAGGATTGCGCGATCCTGGAATTACTCGTTATCGCCAATACCCGAAGGCCTGCCAAGGTATTGCTGCTTTTCGTTTTGGGTCGTAATGTAATGGCTTTAGGCAGCTTTAAAGTAAAGGCGAAACACGAGCCTTGATCTGCAACGCTCTCTACAGTTAGTTCCCCACCCATCAACGTGACAAGCTTTTTAGTGATGATTAAACCAAGCCCCGTCCCGCCATATTTTCTCGTGGTGGAGTCATCTGCTTGGCAGAAGGGCTGGAACAAATTGGCGAGGGCTTCGGGGGTCAGGCCTATGCCGGTATCGTTTACTGAAATACGAATGAGTGCGGATGAAGGGGTCTCATTCAGAAGCTCCGTGCGCACGGTCACAGCGCCGCGTTCGGTGAATTTAATCGCATTGCTAATTAGATTACCAAGAATTTGACTAATGCGTGCCGGATCGCTCAACACCGACAATGAGTCGGGAGCGCAGAAGGTCAAAATAAGATCTACACCCATTTTTTCAGCATTGGCTGAATGCAAAGATACTGTTGCCTCGATCACTTCACTGAGCTTTAACTCGATAGCTTCGAGGGATAATTTATCCGCCTCAATTTTGGAAAAGTCGAGAATGTCATTGATGATGGTGAGTAGTGTTTGCGCCGATAAATCCACAGTCTTGAGGTAATTTCTTTGTGTTTCGGACAGCGGTGTTTTTGCTAACAGACTAAGAAATCCGACTATGCCATTAAGCGGGGTGCGTATTTCATGGCTCATATTGGCAAGAAAAATACTCTTGGCTTGATTGGCGCTCTCGGCCGCCAATTTAGCGCGTAAGGCGGTCTCTTTTTCTTCATCTCGTTGCTTGAGTTGGGTGATGGCCGTGCGGATGGCGTTGCTGATGTCGACAATTTCTTCGGCGTCGGAGCTTTCATAGATGCTGGTATCCACACTTGTATCGAAATCGCCATTGGCGATTCGCTTCAGGGGTGTTTGTAAGGCGGTGAGGGGCTGTAATGTATGGCGAATCCGACGCCGCCCAATGGCGAGCGAGACAATCAATAATATAGCCAATATAAGCGCTGCATAACACAGCGCATGGAAAACAATGAGGCGCGATGGTTGAGGATCCATGCCGATATCAATGTAACCGATGGTCTTGGTGATCTCGATCGGTTGGCGTTGAAAATTTAAATCGAGCAGCTCATCGGAGGGCAGGGTCTTAATCTTAATAGACGCGATGGCTCGTACACTCGTCACGATGCCCAACGATCGGTCGACAACTATTAATGGTTCATTCTTGGCGGTCGCCTCTGCGGCCTTTTTCAGCGCGGGAGTTAAAAGTGACAGGTCTTGTGATATATCTTTTTGGTATTGTCCGATGATCAACATCGTCTCAGAGTCGTAATAATGAATGCGACCGATATCGGTGATTGATTGGGCATATATCGCAATGGCTTTTAAGGTCTCGCTGCTATTGGAAAAATAGAGCGAGGCACCCCGAGCGTCGAATTCTGGCAATAACTTCAAAGCCTGTTTTTTAAGATTTTCTTCGATAAGATAATTCGAGAACCACCAAAGCCCACCCAATACTGCAATATTGCAGAAAACTGTCCAAATCAAGAACAGTGACATGACCTGCTTCGCTATACTTCGTGGCGGCTTCGCACTAATCGGCATGGTTAAGAATTTCTTTGGCCTGATCGGAAATCACGATGCCAAATTTACTGGCAGCCTTGGGATTAATTTGCAATTGTACTTTGGTGAGAGGCGCGACAGACACGCCAGGTATTGTGGATTGGCCTTTCGCTTGTTGAAGACGTCCAATAACTCGTTGGGCGATATCTATTTCGTCAGGGATACCGCTCAAAAGTGCACCCTGCGCAAGCAGTACGGGTGAAAAGCCCAGCACTTGAAGGTCTTGTTTGATTGCGCTCATCATAACTCGCGCGATGGCCTCGATGCTTAAAATGCTGCTATCGGGTACTAGCCATAAGCCCTGCACGTTAATCATACGCGATAAGGCGAGGGGCGCCTCGCGATCCGACTTGACGATCTCATGGACTAATTCAATGCCGAATTTCTTCGCCGATTCCTGAGCGTCGGCAATAACGGGTTGCATCGAATGGCTAGTAATCACGCCTACGCGACGCAGCCTAGGGTTAATTTCACGCCATACCTGAAACTGTCGCGCGGTGGGGGCGAGCGCACTGACGCCTTTCATAGTCGGAGTGATTAGATCGTACTCTTGATAATTGAGAACCTGGCAAAAAATGACTTGTTTAGAACTGACGTAACGCCGCGCCATTTGCGCCGCAAGCAGGCCTACGGCAACCACCTGGTCGAAGGAGTGGTCCTCAATTAAATTTGCGACGGAGACGGCGCGATTGATGTCGTCATGAAGATTGAAAACATCGACTTTTCCCGGATAAAGCTGACGTATAGTCTCCGCCACATTGGCGATCGGCGGCCTATCGTTGCTCAGCAATAAAATGATATCGCCCTGCGCAACGCTCACCCCAAGACAAAGCAGGATAGACAGCAGTGCCTGCAGTATCAAACGTTAGCTCCGCTCGACACTGGCTAACGAAGCCAGTGCATAACGCAAGCGATGGGTGTGCCGCGCTACCGATGTTTGCCTGGCAGCCTGTCGGACTTGGGCTGCTCCTACTGCGCCGGTGTGATAGCGGCCCATTTTTCCGATCCTTTTCGTTAAATAGCTACGGCTATTCTCCTCAAACGATCGGAAAAATGGACTCGCTCTCCCACTCGGCTCGCTACGGGCACCCAAGTCCGACAGGCTGCTAGGAAAAAGACATGCGCCAATGCCCTTTAAAATATTACCCAAAACTCTCTCACCTCTATCTGCATCCAGGTTCGTGCCACTGCGGAAGGATTTTGTTGCCCTATAGTACTGCAATGTGGATTCGTTGGGGATATTTAGGCCATTTTCGCGGTGATTTTCGGCTAGCGGTGGGAGGACTGGGTTTTTGCTGAAAGTGAGCAAAAAAATCATATATTTTCACCATCGTATCTATCCAGGGCCGCAATGGCTGTTCCACAATTTCTGTGTGCGTGGTTCACTAGCAAAAAAGCCCATATGTCGGTATATTCAGCCGCCTAAAGAGCCGTTAAGAATAAGGGGTTTTATGAAGCGCTATACTTGTCTCACATTGAGTGCCTTTGTACTGCTAACCACTCCTGCTTATGCAACTCAAACTCTACTGGGTGTGGATTCTTACCAACAGACCAAAGATTGGACCTGTGGTCCAAGCGTAAGCCTCACCGTACTGAAATATTGGCAGCGTAAAGACACTGAGGATGGCTTGGCCGCTGCGATGGGCACCAACCCGGATTCGGGCACGCGCCCCGAAGGTATCGCAAAATATTTTTCGGAGCATGGTTTTGACGTCACCTCCGGCACCGATGGGACCCTCGACATGCTTAAGAATAGCGTGGCGGAAGGTGTCCCGGTATTGGTTGAGTGGATCGATTGGGGTGGGCATTGGGTCGCGGTGGTCGGTTATGACAATAAAGATACGGAAGATGGCGCGGACGACGATCTAATCCTCGCTGATCCCTACGATAGAGTAGATGGAAAGCTCGACGGTTTAGTGCGATTCAATGCCGACCGATTCGACTCCATGTGGTTTGATGCGCTGTATTTCAAGGAAGGAAAAGGCATTACTAAGGGTGTTTGGATAAAGCCGGTGCCGATGCAAAATCGCCGGGCAAAGCAAAACTAGAAGGCGCCGTCCACCTTGTTATGATCGTCGCAGCTGGGTGTAAAAACGCCATGTAAAAGTGTATTGCGACGTTTGTATCTCTTGCCCATGGCTATGATGATCGTCCACGCAACCGCTGTCGCACAAACCCAACGAAGCGCAGACAACAACGGCGTTTTAGACTTGCTGGCGAACGAAAACAAAGTTTTTGC
>JANPPH010000052.1:0-5713 GCA_031428395.1 Gammaproteobacteria bacterium | reverse complement strand
GCATAATGCGGCCACGAAAAGTTTCGGTGATAAGTAGCCGTTGAAAAGGGATCGCTTTTCCATGAGCCACCGCGCAATCCCTTATATTTCCTATCAACTGGAACTAGGTCCACCACCTTCATCGCTTTGTCGGAGGGCGTGTTGACCTGAGCAATTTTAGCGGCAAATACTTCAGGAGGCGCATCCGATCCTGCATAAGGCACGAAATCATCCGCAATCCACTGGCTTACATTTCCCGCCATGTCCAATGCACCGTAAGGACTTACACCAGAAGGATATGCGGTAACAGGAGTCGTTGATCCGACGTTATAGTATGTATTAAGGCGCTTAGGTTCCATTTTCTCGCCCCAGGGCCAACGCCGACTGTCGGTGCCTCGTGCAGTTTTCTCCCATTCAGCCTCAGTTGGCAGTCGCTTGCCCGCCCACTTCGCATAAGCCGCTGCGTCATACCATGACACCATGGTCACCGGATGCATTTCGAGCCCAGGGGGGATACGCCCATTTTCCCAGTGCAAAGGTGGACGATGGTTGGCAGCCACAACAAATCGCGCATATTGTGCATTGGTAACTAGATATTTATCAATTGCGTAAGCACCCAGCGTAACCTGGTGCTGGGGTCGATTTTGAACATCACTTCGCTCATAATCCGTACCCATAGTGAATTCACCGGGCGGAATCGACACCATCATGTCAAGCTCTCGCCATTGTTCTGGGGTAAGTAAGGAATTAACCTGAGCCGCGTTATAGTCGATCGAAACTTTACGAGTTTCGTTATCGCCATGCCGCATAATATCTTCACCGGCAGCGCGCAGTTTGCTGGGCATGTCCTTCAAGTCGTATGAAGCCTTATTGCGCATGTCTTGCATGCGATTAGCACCCAGCCTCACCACATGAACTGTCCCAGCCAGCATTGCCAATACCACGCAGCTAACGACGGTTGCAGCGATGTACCGCTTGCGTACCGCGATCTGATCAGGGCTTAAAGAGCTTTTTTGATAGACAGGCATCGTAATTACGTAAACTAAGAGGTTAGCCCTCTTTGGGGGTTTCTCTGCTATATCTAGCATGCAACAAATGTCTTGGCGTACGCCCATACGTCCGCTTTACCACCACTTCACCAATGAACCCGCCAATGCCACCAAATTCTATTGCGATAACCACTAACAAAATCCAGTAAATAAACGGCAGAAGCGAAGCACCCTCGGGGACAAAGGCCGGGATGTTGTTGAAATAGTCGGTTTGAAGATAGTTATATCCCTCCACGAAGGCAGGGGGAAACATGGCCAATAGTTTGCCACCAAATCCATAAATAAATGCAACCACCAAACCGGCTATGCATGGAATCAAAAACAAGGTAACCACCCAAGCGGGACTAAACGTCGAGACCCCCCAAAAAAACTCCATCCGCACCTCGACTAAGCGCTCACCCGCAAGGATCACTACGACCCCAGCAGCAACGGCCAAAGAACCCATTAGAACGTCTAATAGCTTATCCTTCAGCTTTTTAGTCATGCTCATTGTGCGCCTGCTGCCTTGTATGGTTTGCCCGTCAGCTTCTCGTACTCAGACTTTTTTGTCTCTTCCAAGTACCAATCCATCACTTTTAAACTCGCCATATAAGCCGCTAAGGTTTTACGTTCCGCCTCAGTCAATCCGGCGTACGAAGGCATCCGATAAACTTGCTTCAATCGAGAAGGCAAAATAGTTTGCGGATTCTCTGCAGAAAAATACGAATAAAACCACTCTTCATCACGCAGCGAACCGATTCCATCAAGCACAGGAGCGGGAACATTCGCCGTCATATCACGAATTGACCAAAGCGAGTGACAGCTTTTACAATTCAGCTGCCGGTATAAATCAGATCCCGCCCGAAGCAGCTCAGGTGACGCAGTAGAATAAAAAGGAATGCCGGGATCTTTTTCCGTTTCGCCCAAAACTTGCCAAAGTTTGTTTCCCATCAAAACAACCGCTAGACCTGCGATGACGAGTAATATTCCTTTTTCACCTTTGCGCATTTCTTGCTGTCCGCTCATCCGCTTGTTTTTTCAACATTTCGCTCCGAAGGTCTTCCTGGTACTGGTTAACCTCGCGGCTCTTTGCAAACTCTTCGGGCGACATCTTATCTTTGTCGTCTTCGTCAAATACAACGTACTTAATGTCTTCATCAAACTGATGGTTTCTTGCTGCCCAATTCATGAAAAATGCGGCAGCAATGAGGATAAAGGCGGCCACAACGAGCCACACATATATAGTCCACCCATCCGGTAAATTTTGAATATACTCAAACATTTGTTATCTCCTATACCAGATAGCCTTCGATGATCTGCAGCCACCCAAAAAATACCGCGACCACGATACCCATAATGAGCGCGCCAAACATGACCTTCTCACCGCGCTTCAACGTTGCCTTGCTCTTCCTCATGTACACTTGAATGATAAAACCAAACAAAGCGACCTGAAGTATCAGGAAACCAAATATCGCGACGCCATATTGGCGACTCTGCAATCCCTCAATCGTAACATCCAAACCGAAGGGACCCTTCTCCTGCACTTGCAACACTAAATCTGTGCTGGCTGCGATTACGTCCCACGATTTGTACAAACTTAACAAAGACTCCATAGCCTGCACAACGTTGTCCACTTTCTAGAGGGTGCCTCATCGTATCCAAACCAGGATACCACCTATTTCTTTCTAGACTATCAGAATAAAAGGTGGTTCATCATCATTTTTAGCGCCAAACGCAGCCATGTCGCTACTGCACTGAAATGCTTAGCTTTTCCCCCAACCATGCTGCTAAAAGTTAAATCTCCAAGCCAAAAAAATGCCGCTCGTAGGAGCGGCATTTCTAATCAACAACTTCAGAGCATCAAATGCCGCCTATTTAAAGGCATCTGCATCCTTCGACATCGACTGGTCAGCTTGATGCTGTTTCCAATACTTATCTACGATGAAGCTATAGAGAAATGGCAATATGAATACTGCCAAAATATACACTGCAAAAACGCCCGGACCATAATCTATATCAATCATGTCAGTCTCCTTAACTTTAGGACAAATTTGGCTTCTTTGAGAAGTGAGGCAAGCGCTTGATAACAATTATCATCGCGATGATAAAATAGGCTACGTAAAATACGTCAATCGTATAGCCCTTATCCCACCATGGTTGTTTACGCTCTCTAGTCCCGTCCTCACGGAAGTTACCCTCAAAATTCGCCAACACCACTCGATCACCAACCACCGAGTAATTATCAAGATATGGCGTTTTCTGCTGCAACTCGACGATCTGAGGCGCAATCAGCATCAAATCATCCCACTCAATCGGGTGACGCTCTTACTGACCTTTCGTTCTACCATCCGGAGCCATGCGATAAGCTTCGTTGGAAATATAACGCATTTTTTCTTCTGGAGACTCCAATCTCTGGACTTCAGGAGAGTTCATCAGCGTCACGTAGTCCGTATACAAAGCTGCTGTTGGCCTTTGACCCCAAATTGGCATAGTGATCAAAAACGCTGTGAGAATGATCAGCCCAATAAGAAAGGTAAACGGAAACGGAAGACGATTATTGCCAGACGTCAATCCACCCAGCTTTTCCTCTTCCCACTTTTTCAAAATCTCCTGCTGTTCGCGCTCATCAGTTAACGAATACAACGGGTTGTCAAATTTCCACGCCATGAGTTAGCCCTTCCGGTTATTTTAAGCTTAAGACCCAGTCAATTAATGCACGAATCTCACTGTCCGGCGCATAGTCCGGTACCTCAGGCGGGTAAACGCGCTTACCATCGGCAAACTCCTTGTACTCAAGACGCCACTTTGCAAAGTCTATGGTGTTGCCCTGAGCATCCTTCTCACCCCATAAATAATCGAAACGGGGCATGATGGAGTGTGATTGAACAAGTCTAGGATTAAAGAAATGCAACATCATCCACTCGCGCGATGAGTTCCGTGATGCAACATGCAGCAGGTCTGGCGCTTTACGATCTGAGCCAAACGCTGTAGGTGATTCACCATTGAAATCGCCTAAGTAAGGAGGCGCACCAAAGGCTTGCCAGTCTTGGGTTTGTTCTGGAAGCAAGGTATGACACCACCAACAGCCCTGGGCAATAAACTCTGTTTTACCCTTAGAAATGTAGCGAGTGTTTTTATCACCGGCAGTGGTTAACGCTGCATCGGGAGTCCAGCCGCGCGTAGCGGTGGCGTTTTCAATGTAGCTTAATGCCTTGCCGTCAAACTCACCTTCAGCAATCGTAAAGACAATACCGGGCGACATTGACGCTTTGGTAATCTGTCCCTGCGAAATGCTTAAGTCCACAACACCTTTGCCCAAATTCTCTGGGTGCCGAATGTTCGGCGGCATCGGTACGCCAACGGGATAGACATACGCCGTAACGGCCGGATCGAGTTTCTCTCCGGTTTTTGGATCAGTATCCAAATTTACGGTGATAGGCCTGTTAACCCCCATCAATGTTGGATCAGCATAGCTAAACCCAATTTCATAGCCCGCAGATAACTGTTTTTCCAACGCAACTTTGGTTGAGACAGCTGATCTCAAGTCAAAACTTGGTAGAAATATCGTTATGCACATTGAGAGCCCTAGAGCCCCTCCTATCATCATCGAACCAATTCGATATTCTTTAAAAGCCACCTGAAATTCCTCCCCACTCTTCGGTCAAATTCTCCCCCGACAACTACTTGTCGGGGGATGTTTTGCTTAGAATTGCCAATATGAAATTTTTATCGCTCGTAGGCCAACTCGTGCGCATAACGACCGTCCGGCACAATCGTACCGACGCGAGCAGTCATCCACATGTTGTACAACCACACACAGTTCCCCGTAAATACCATGGTGCCGCCGATCCAGCGCGCAATCATGTACGGATGTTCTGCGACTACAACATCAATATATGGAACTTCATAAATCTTACCGGCACCTTGAATTAGGCCTGCAATCGTCATGGAGATCCAGTAGATGCAGAAGCCAATCAACACGAACCAATAGTGGAAGTTAGCTAGCGCTAATGAATAGAGCTTTCTACGCAACATCTGCTGTAAACCGAAATACACGGCTGCAATTTCGAGGAACGATGACATTCCGAGAAGTGCTAAGTGGGCATGTGCAACAATCCAACCGGTACCATGAACGTACCAATTGATCGAGCGAGTCTGCTGAAAACCACCTTGCATATTCAACGGGATGGCCAACAGTACACCGGTCATTGAAAACTTCATTTCGATGTTTTCAACAAACATGCTCCACTTACCTTTTACGGTAAGCAGAATGTTTGCAACAAACGCAACCGCAGGGATCAAAATCAACACGCCTTCTACCGAAGCAAACGACTTCAACCACTCAGGCAGCGGCGAAGACATTAAATGGTGCGAAGCAGGCGTTGAGTAGAACACAATAATTGACCAGAAATGCAAATGGCCAATGCGATGCGAGTAGAGCGGATTGCCGGTCAATTTGGGAATGGTGTAGTACGCAATAGCAGCAGCAACTGGCGTAATCCATAAGCCAAGCACGTTATGCGCAAACCACCATGTCAAATACGCTTCGGTCAAGCCTGTAAGGTGGAAGAATTCCGGCGCGTTTCCGATCGTGAATACGACCAAAATCATAAAAACGCACGCGCCGAAAAAAAGCGTCAGACACAAAATCGTCAGTTGAAAAATCTATATACTCCATGTTGCTAAATACTTGCGCAATCGTTTGA
>JANPPH010000051.1:0-5994 GCA_031428395.1 Gammaproteobacteria bacterium | reverse complement strand
AGGATTGTTGCCGGCGCCACCCACTTGAAAGTTCATGAGAAATTTTCCGAAGGCAGCGGTCCAAGTGCGCTTGTAGATGAAGTTAAAGGCGTGTTAGTTCGTTCCGGCACATCCGGCTACGGTAAAGTCGAGTACTCAGATCTTGAATCGTGCTGGAAGAACACCTCGGGCAGTGCATGCATTCCGCCCTTGATCAGCGCGAAGTATGCTTATAACGATGCTTATCTTGGCATTCAAGAGACGAACGATGGCGTTCCCTCCGCCGCTGTCTATAAAAACCGCGACTTAAACGCTGCCGTTGCAATGACACAACGCTATGGTTTATTTGATGCGGTCACCGGCGCTGATGTCGAAAAGACCAAAGCCTTCGGCTTTCCTGTTTCTTATACAGATGCCAGCGGCAATAAACGTTTTTCATATTACGGCGCATGGCAAGGCCGTCATCAACTATGGGGTGATGATATTCTCGACACCACGGTGGTAACGCGTCAAGATCAGCCAGTCGCTACCGCTGAGACTTACACTGTGTCACCAGCCTTCAAGGGCACGTTGACGAAGCGCACATTAATCGCGGGCGTATTGGACGACGTCAAAGACATGCCAGTTGAAACCTACATTAATAAGCATCTTGACTTGACCTATGATGGAGCAAATTGGAAGTACTGCGCAGGATTTTTAGATTTTTCTGCAAGTCCACCAGCCTGCAAGGGTCAAAATGGAAGTGTTACGCCAACGGAAATTTTCAGCGATTTCGATTCGTTGATCGTAGCGAGTACTGATCGAAAGTCCGTTAATATCAACAATAGCAGTGGTGGAAGTTATGTTTATCTAAAGGCTGCTCCTGTTCCGGCCATTACGGGCTTAAATTATACTAGCGCTGGGTTCTACTCTGCGGCGATGACGACTACCGGCATGGTACCCACTGCTGGTAGTGTCTATGTTCCCGCCCTTAACAGTCAACTTTTTGTAAATATAAATGGCTCGATTTACATTCAATATACGGGCATCTTCCCCATTGACTCAACCACCATTGGCAAGACAGGTTGGGTGCAGAAGAAGCTGACAAGCTTTGAGAATTGGCAGCCAGTGTTTGACGATGCAGGGAACACCAATTTTAGTCCTGATATGGCTCGTGAATTCTACGTTAACAGTCGCGGCGCTAATTATGTTGTGAAACGTATCGACAAGGCAGATTTGGCAACCTCATATAAGGTGGAGCTGGAGCTGCAGACGGCCGCCAATCCTACAAACTTCGCATCCGTCCTCCCTGTAGGCACTTCTTTCCTACGCACGCCTTGGCGTAAAGAAGTGACGTTTAAGCTGAACACCAATTCAAGCGACGCAAACTTCTTGAAAGTGATGTACCTATCGGATGATCCTAATACGAGTGTCAATGAAGTGACAACGCCTACGGTCTTATCTGAAGGTCAATGGGGTCTGCAAGCATTCAATAGTAGTGGCCTGCCACTAGATGCGAGCGGCAACGCCGTAGGTGTTGATGGGTTCGGCATTCCCACAGGTACTACACGCCCAGTAGAGTTCAACTGGGAATACTCGGCTGATGGCGGCTGGGGTACGCAGCGTTATCTGATCAAGACTGATGGCACCTACAAGCTCTTAGACGATCCAATTCGCTTGGCTTCGTTAACAGTCAGCAACAAGGAAGGCGTATCAAAGAACTTATCGCTGCAATTCGACGGCTGGATGCATGGTCTGCCTGACATGTACTACGAGCTTTCGAAGAACGACTATATGATGACGACTGCCATAGCCAATAAGGTTATTAATATCGCCGAAGGCACGCAGCTGACAGACGCCTCTGACTCAACTAAGCGCTACTACATCAAGCCGCTTGAGATGAGTCTGTTCTTAGCAGTTGTTCCAGGCACCACAACAGGGATACCCGCGTTGACGACTGCAGATAGCGCAGATTTGACAACGGTACCTAACTTCACCGCTCACCTTATGGGTGCGATCCCCGCCGGTACGGTGGTGAAGTATTCCGAAGGCAAATTAGTGGAGTAAGCAGTTCGGGAGGGCGATCGCCAGGCCATAAAAAACTGGTGAGGGAAAAGGGGCGCGCTGCGCCCCTTTTTTTGTGCGCCCAGCATGGGCGCACTCTTGTGGGTGCAAGTCCCACCGTAAGTTGATCACAGCGAACGAAGCGAAGTCTCTGTCATGCCATGAGCCTCCTTATGTCAGCCATGCCCAATGCGCGGCGCGGCTCCCCATCGCGGGAAGAAGGCAGGGGTCTGAGCCGCATAGCGGGCATATTCTTCGCCGAATTCTTTGGACACCTCCTGTTCCTCGCGCCGCGCCAGCCTGACGTACATGTAAACCAATACTGGAAACATGAACACGATGAGGATCGTCGGCCATTGCAGCAGAAAACCGAGCATGATCAGGATGAACGCCACATATTGCGGATGGCGTATCCGCGCATAAGGGCCACTCATCGCCAGCGTATGTGTTTGCTGCGCCGCATATAACACTTTCCACGCCGAGGCCAACAGCCAGAAACCGCCGCCTATGAACACCGTGCTCAGGACATGAAACGGCCCGAAGTGCGGATTAGCCTTCCAGCCGAATAGCATCTCCAGCAGATGTCCGGCATCGTGTGACAACCAATTCACCTGCGGATAGTTGCTCTGCAACCAGCCTGAAAGGAAATAGATGGTCAGGGGAAAGCCGTACATCTCGGTGAAGAGTGCCACCAGAAAGGCGGAGAAGGCGCTGAAGCTGCGCCAGTCGCGTTTGCTTTGTGGTTTGAAGAAACTGAAGGCAAAGATGATGAACACTGCGGAGTTGATGAACACCAGCGACCACAATCCGTAACCGGAGGTTTCAGTCATGGCGGTGACCTCCTTTGTCTTTGTCATGGCCGCCATGCATGAAGAAATGCATCAACGGACAGGCGAGCAGCAACAGAAACGGCAACACACCCAGCGCATGGGCGCGGTGCTCACTGAAAAGAAAAAACGCGGCAATGGCGAAGAAACCGATCAATACCCACTTGATCCTGGTTTTGCCGTCGCTCGGGGAAGGGTGTTCGTGTGTATCAGGCATGGTGTTATCGCTCCGGTTTATTGACAGTGAAAACCATGGTTGTGTGCTGCGCGGTCAGTGGCTTCATGGCCACCCAAAAACTCAGCAATTTTATCCAGCGCCCGCGCATCATCACAGGGTTGAATCCAGCACCTTGTAAAAAGCCGGGAATCTCGCCGCGCAGATTGCTGGCGGTCATGGGCATGAGCAGCAGCGGCCAGACGATCAGCCATACCCACCAGGTTGCAGGACGATCCACATCGACAATCACGAATCGTCCGCCCGGTTTTAGCACGCGATACACCTCGGCGAGTCCGGCGCGTTTCAGCTCCGGTGCCAGGTGGTGCAACATGCAACTGGAGAGCACGACATCGAAATGCCTACTCTCGAAGGGCAATGCCTCGATAGCGGCGACCTTGAATGTCGCGCGGCTCGCCTCCGTGTTCGCATTACGACGAGCGACTTGCAGCATGGCCGGGGAGGGATCGATACCTACCGTTTCACCGTTATCTCCCGCCGCACAGGGATGTGCCAGTGTCGCGGGAAGCACGACGCCAGGAGCGACCACCATCAGCGCTGCCAAGCGTGTCAACACGCCAGTGCCACATCCAACATCCAGTACGTGCTGCCCCGGCCATAGCTCGGCGTGACGCAGGGTTTCGCGGCGGAATTCTGCGCCGAGTCCCAGCAGCGGGCAGTAAAAATCATAAACTGGCGCGGCATAATTCATGGTCACGCCGTGGGTATGCGCCGCCGGTTCATTGAGCACAGCCAATGCCCGCCGCGACAGCCACCAACCATAAAGCATCACAGCGGGACAGGAGAGCATGATGACGGCGATCAACAGCGTGTAGGGGGTGACGCCCCACATGCGCAGCACAACAAAGGCAAACAACGCCATGGCGATCGCGCACAGCTTGCCGACGATGTGCCGGTGCGGCGCGCTCATGGCGTCAACCGCGCGCGCTTAAGCAGCGCCGAATTCACAATCACCGACAGCGAGCTCAAGGCCATTGCCGCCGCTGCGATAATCGGGTTCAAAAATCCTAAGGCCGCAATGGGAATGCCCACGGTGTTGTAGATAAAGGCCCAGAACAGGTTCTGCTTGATCTTGCGCATCGTGGCGCGCGACAGGCGGATGGCCGCAACCACGTCGCGCACGTCGTTCTTGATCAGGATGATGCCGCCGGTCTCCTTGGCCACGTCGGAGCCGGAGCCGATAGCGATGCCAATGTCGGCCACCGCCAACGCCGGGGCGTCGTTGACGCCATCGCCCACCATGGCGACCGCCTTGCCTTGTTGCTGCAATTCTTGAATGATGCGCGCCTTGTCGCCCGGCAGCACTTCCGCGATTACTCGCGTGATACCGAGTTGCGCGGCGATGGCGTGCGCGGTGCGCTGGTTGTCGCCGGTGAGCAGAATCACCTCAATGCCTTCTTGCTTCAGTGCGGACACCGCCTCCTGCGCCTCCGGTTTCAAGGTGTCAGCAACGGCGATGATGCCGGACAGTGCGCCGTCCCAGCCCACCAGCATGGCGGTCTTGCCTTCCGTCTCCAGCCGCGTCATGGCCTCCTCGGCCGCCGTTGCATTGATACCTTCGCGCGCAAACAGACGGCGATTTCCCATCAGCACTTGCCGACCCTCGACTTGACCACGAATACCGTGACCAGGAATCGCTTCAAAACCTGCCACCTCGGGCAGCGTCATGTCTCGATGTTTCGCGGCTCTCACAATCGCCTCACCCAACGGATGCTCGGAACCGGCCTCGACGGCGGCAGCGAGGCGCAAGATGTCGACCTCCGTCGCCGTGCCGAGGATAACGATATCCGTAACATTGGGCTCGCCACGGGTCAGTGTGCCGGTCTTGTCGAACACCACCGTGGTCAGGTTTTCCGCGCGCTCCAGCACTTCGGCGCCACGGATCAGGATGCCGGCTTCGGCCCCTTTGCCCACGCCCACCATGAGTGCTGCCGGCGTGGCTACGCCCAGCGCGCACGGGCAGGAAATGATCAGCACCGCGATGAAGGCGAGCAGTCCCTGCGGGAAATTGCCGACCGCCCACCCGCCGAAAAAGGCCAGAAAAGCGATCGCCACTACCGCCGGGACGAAATACGCAGTCACCTTATCAGCGAGGCGCTGCACGGCGGCGGTGCTGGCTTGGGCGTCTTCCACCATCTTGATGATCTGGGCCAGCGCCGTCTCGGCCCCGACGCGCGTCGCCTTGAAGCGGAACAGGCCGGTGTGATTGATCGTGCCGCCGATTACCGCACTGCCCGCTGTTTTTTCTACTGGCATGGACTCGCCGGTGAGCATGGACTCGTCGACGCTGGACGAACCTTCCGACACCAACCCATCGGTGGGAATCTTCTCACCGGGCCGCACCACCACCATTTCGTCCACCATCACTGATTCGGCGGGCACCTCCATCTCTGCCCCTTCACGAATCACGTGGGCGACGGCGGGTTTCAAATCCAGCAGCTTGCGCACCGCCGCCGAAGAGCGTTTCTTGATGATCTCCTCCATGTATTTGCCCAACAGCACGAAGGCGATGATGACAGCGGAAACCTCGAAATAGACATCGCGCTCATCAATCTTGATCGGCAGCACCTCGGGGAAGAACAGCACCGCCACGCTATAGAAATAGGCCACCGAGGTGCCGAGTGCGATGAGGAAATCCATGTTGATGCTGCGTGTCTTGATCGCGAACCACGCGCCCTTGTAGAAGCTCCAACCGCCGATGAATTGCACTGGCGTCACCAGCAGAAACAGCCACATGCCCCAGGTGAACCACGGCAGCGCCGCAATCGGCGCCCAGGTGACGATGGTGGCGCCAGTGGCCAACGCGAGAAACGCACCGGCGCGCAGGATGGCGAGCGCCAGCACGCCAGTGAGCGCGATGGCCACGCGCGTGCGCATTGACTTGAGTTCCTGCTCGGGCGATTCGAAAGT
>JANPPH010000050.1:0-12172 GCA_031428395.1 Gammaproteobacteria bacterium | reverse complement strand
AAGAAGAAAAGCAGTCGGAGGCGTAGTCACTCTACGGTGACAGACTGTTTTTCTTCTTTTCTCGCGCAGATTCAGTGCGTTGTGCGGCCGCAGTAGAGTAATAATGGAAAATCTGGGTTCAAAGGCGCTTAACACGCTTGCTTGTCTAATGCCACACCATAGCGCCGGTAAAAAAGCTTAAGCGCAAACGGTGGTAAAAGCGTGGTAAATGCGATCACCAGAATCAGTGCGGCGTAAACCTCGCCGACTACAATTCCTGAAACTCGGCCTAATTCTGCAAAAATTAACCCGACCTCGCCGCGAGGTACCATGGATAAACCGATAGCGACACGACGAGCAAACGGCTCGCTTATGAAGAATCCTGCAGCCAATTTCGTTAATACCGCCACGGATAGGAGTACGAAGGTAAACGTCCAAATGAACGGCGAACTCCAATCGATCACGTGAAAGTTAAGCGACAAACCGACCATGACAAAAAATATGGGTGTAAACAGATGAATAATAGGCCTCATCTGTTCTTCCATGCGGTGCGCAAATTCTGCATTAGTGCGAATCGCCATCCCCATAGGAACAACAAAGCGGCGCGACAATGCCAAGCCTGCTGCAAAGCCGCCGAGCAATTCAGGCGCCCCCACTGCATAAGCAAGCCAGGCGAATAACAGCACTAATGAGACCACTGTCGTAGGAAGCAAACCAGGAATTTGGCTAGAGTGCTCAAAACGCCCGATGACCTCGGCGACGAGCTTCGCGGCAAAAGGAGCAAGCACCATAAAGAGCGCAATGAAAATGATCACTTTTCCCGTGTTCGAGTAACTTATGCCACCGCCTTTTGAAAATTCATATAACAGCGCCAACAGCACCACACCAATAATATCGTCGAGCACAGCGGCGCCCAGCACAATTTGCGCTTCATGGCTATGTTGACGATTAAGGTCGGCAAGGACACGTACGGTGATGCCAATGGACGTGGCGGTGATCGTGCCACCGATAAAGAGAGAGACCATTAGACTAAGATCGAATAACGCGTAGCTGACCACAAACCCGCCGATGAAGGGCAACACTACACCGGCTAAGGCCACAGTAGCTGATTTTAACCCGGTACGCGCCATGCGTTGGAGATCGGTTTCAAGACCGATTTCGAACAGCAGCAAGATAATACCTATCTCTGCCAAGAGACGAATAACAGGTGCTGGCTCTACCCAACCTAATAAGCTGGGCCCCAATAACACGCCAGCGAAAAGCTCGCCGATCACAGCCGGAGCACCGAGGCGCACAGCCAATTCGCCGAAAATACGAGCCCCGAGCAAAATTGCTAACAGGATAATAAAGAACGTATGGATTTCCATAGACCGACTTCTCCGCGTGTCTTTATGTACGCCAAATAGCCGGGTTCGTCTCAGCTTTGAGGCTCGTGAAGTAGAAAAATGAGGCGAGTTTAGACTCGATAAATTCGAATCTAGAATTGACAAGCTTCGAGGCTGAGAATAGATTCACAACCTCAATCTGCCGCGAATGCCGCGGCAGATTGGGGGAATTTGGTCGGGGCGAGAGGATTTGAACCTCCGACCACCACCACCCCAAGGTGGTGCGCTACCAGGCTGCGCTACGCCCCGATGGGACTGTTAACTTAAATTATCAAAGCCAGGGATCATGGATTAGTGGCGTTCTCGCCACGGCCCCCAAGCGCCGCTTTAACCCAGATTTTCCATTAGCGCTCTACTGCGGCCGCACAACGCACTGAATCTGCGCGAGAAAAGAAGAAAAGCAGCCTGTCACCGTAGAGTGACTACGCCTTCAACTGCTTTTCTTCTTTTCTCGCCCACCTTCAGCACCTTGCGCACCCTCGCTACGAGCCTAATGGAAACTCTGGGTTTAACATCAAAAAATAACCATGCTATTTTCTTAAAATTACCAAAATTTCTTCTAATTCTTGTCGTAAATCCTGCAGTGCAGGCGAGCCGACCGAATCGCTACCCCTACTCTCAACTTTGCTATCACTGCTTTGAAGTTTCTGGCGCGCCCCACCAATGGTGAAACCCTCTTCATAAAGCAGGCTACGAATTTGGCGAATCATCAGTACATCGTGGCGCTGATAATAACGCCGATTGCCGCGCCGCTTAAGGGGTTTGAGCTGCGGAAATTCCTGCTCCCAGTACCTCAGCACGTGCGGCTTAACCAAACATAGGTCACTCACCTCACCAATAGTGAAATAACGCTTGCTCGGTAGCTCCGGCAATTCGTTATTCTGGCTGGGTTCCAGCATAAGCCTCTACCCGCGCCTTGAGTTTTTGCCCGGGATGAAAGGTCACCACCCGCCGTGCAGTGATGGGTATCTCTTCTCCGGTTTTGGGGTTGCGGCCAGGGCGCTGTTTTTTGCTGCGTATATTAAAATTGCCAAACCCGGACAGTTTTACTTGTCCGCCTTTTTCCAGCGCATTACGGATTTCCTCAAAAAACATTTCAACGAAATCCTTTGCTTCACGCTTGTTGAGACCAAGCTCCTGAAACAACTTTTCGGCCATGTCCGCCTTCGTCAACGCCATAGATATTAATCTCTTAAAGTAGCGCCTAATTCAGCGCCTAGCTTTTCCAATACTCGTGCAATCAGCGCGTCGACATCTTCGTCTGTCAGTGTGCGTAAAGTATCCTGTAACGTCAGGCCTAAAGCAAGACTTTTTCTTCCTGAATCAATGCCTTTTCCTTGATAGACGTCAAATAACTGCAAGTGCTGAAGTAACGCTCCTGCGGCATCTCTGATGGTCTTTTGAACCACCTCGGCAGACACAGTAACATCAACAACGATAGCCAGATCACGGCGGAGCGCCGGGAATTTGGACACCTCCTTAAAACGCGGCAAGGCAATGTTGCTTAACATGGGTAGCTCGAGTTCAAACACGAACGCTTGGCTATTGAGTCCAATATCCAATTGCAATTCGGGATGCAGCGCACCCAACCACCCAAGATGTGTGTTATCAGTCGTTTCTATTGCCGCCGACTGGCCAGGGTGTAACGCTTGGTTTTGCCGACTACGAAAGATAAAGCGCTGCGCTCGGCCCGTCAACCCTAATAGAGCTTCGACGTCGCCTTTTATATCAAAAAAATCCGCTGGTGTTCCCGCGAGCCCCCATTGTTCTGCATTTAGGCTGCCCGTTATCACACCAGCGACTACCGCAATTTCCTTAATTTCATCACCTTGAGGGATAAACTTAGAACCTACTTCAAATAAACGCAGGCGACTTTGCTGGCGATTTTGGTTATAGATAGCGGCTTTTAAGAGTCCACTCCACAGGTTGGTGCGCATCACTGCCATGTCTGCGGCAATCGGATTTTTCAGCGCTATCGCTGGTGCGTTGCCATCTAAACGCTGTTGGAATGCGGCATCAACAAAGCTATAGGTAATAGCTTCCTGGTAGCCGCGAGCGACCAAGAGATCTTTCAATCGATTGATATTCAACATAGCTTCTGACGCCCCGGCAATGCTTAGGGCGCCGCATGGCTTCACAGCAGGAATATTGTCGTAGCCGTAGATTCGCGCAATTTCTTCGATCAGATCGGCTTCAATGGCGACATCGAAGCGGAAACTAGGACGGACTACTTCCCATCCGCCTTCACGTACCGTCACTTTCATCCCCAAACGGCTCAGAATGTTCGATACTTGATCAGCACTCACCTCAATTCCCAGCACTCTGCGTAGACGGTCATTACGCAGCAACACAGAAGGCGAAATTGGCAGATGAACAAGCGAATTTGCCTCAATCACGGGACCCGCTTCCCCACCCGTAACAGCCAGGATTAGTGCAGTGGCGCGCTCCATTGCCCTACGTGGCGATTCGGGATCGACACCGCGCTCAAAACGATGCGAGGAATCAGTGTGCAAACCATAGTGACGCGCTTGGCCTGCCAACGCATCGGTAGCAAAAAATGCAGCTTCAAGAACTATCGTTGTCGTGGCATCACTCACCGCAGAATCTGCGCCGCCCATTACGCCGGCAATTGCGAGGGGTTGTAGCTGATCGGCGATGACTAAGGTGGAGCCTGACAGCGCGACGTTTTTACCGTCCAGCAAGGTGATGTGCTCATCAGACTTGGCAAACCGAACCACAAGCCCACCGCTGAGCTTGTCTTTGTCAAAGACGTGCAGTGGTTGCCCCAATTCGAGCATGACATAATTGGTGATATCGACGAGCGCGCTGACGCTGCGTATCCCCGAACGCCGCAGACGCTCTTGCATCCACAATGGCGAGCGCGCTTTTGCGTTGACGCCGCGCACAATACGCGCCAAATAACGAGGGCAAGCACTAGGGGCAGCTAATTCGACAGGAAAAATATCTGTTATGGTGGGTGTAATGTCGGCATCCATGAACGGCGTTTTAAACGGCGCGTTAGTTATCACGGACACTTCACGCGCAATGCCAAGGACGCTCAAGCAATCACCACGATTGGGTGTAAGCCCAATTTCGATACTCACGTCATCAAGTTGCAGGTAGTGACGAATATCGGTACCGGGTAGCGCATCGGGCGATAATTCAAGCAAGCCGCTGGCCGGTTCGGCAATGCCCAACTCCTTGGCCGAACACAACATACCAAAGGATTCCACACCGCGTAACTTGGCCCTTTTAATTTCGAGCCCCCCCGGCAAGAGCGCGCCAACTAAGGCAGTTGGGGCATACATGCCGACGTGGACGTTAGTCGCGCCACAAACAATGCTTAACGGCGCTTCGCTCCCGACATCCACTTGGCAGACATTGAGCCGTTCGGCATCGGGATGGCGCGTTACGCTTAATACCTTGCCGACAACAACGTGCGAAAAACTTCCTGCGACCGGCTCGACCGCATCAACTTCAAGTCCCGCCATGGTTAGGCGCGCAAGTAAATCGTCAGTTGAAATCGCGGGATCAACCCATTCCCGTAGCCATTTTTCGCTCAATTTCATTGAAGTTCCGGGCTAGCTGAATTGGCGCAAAAAACGCAAATCGTTTTCAAAAAACAGGCGTAAGTCATTGACGCCGTAGCGCAACATCGTTAAACGTTCGACGCCCAGACCAAAAGCAAAGCCGGTATATCGCTCGTTATCAATACCCACTTTGGCAAAAACTTGCGGGTGAATCATGCCGCAACCCATCACCTCCAACCAACCGGTCTGTTTGCACACGCGGCAGCCACTGCCATTGCAAATAACGCACTGGATATCCACTTCAGCGGAAGGTTCGGTGAATGGAAAATACGACGGACGAAAGCGCAATGCGAGATCGCGTTCGAAGAAACTTTGTAAGAAATCGTGCAATGCCCCTTTCAGATCGGCAAAGCTCACGTCCTGATCCACCATGAAACCTTCCACCTGATGAAACATCGGGGTGTGAGTAAGGTCCGAGTCACAACGGTACACTCGCCCTGGCGCAATAATGCGCAACGGTGGCTGTTGATTCTGCATGACTCGGATTTGCACTGGCGAAGTGTGCGTTCGTAATACGGTGTGCGCATCCACGTAAAATGTATCGTGCATAGCCCGCGCGGGGTGATTGGCAGGAATGTTCAACGCCTCGAAATTGAAGTAGTCGCTTTCGATCTCCGGCCCTTCCGCCACTTCAAATCCGGCATTGATGAATAATTCTTGAATCCGCTGTAACGAACGGGTGATCGGATGCAGGCCGCCAGTAGCTTGGCCGCGGCCCGGTAAAGTGATATCGAGGGACTCTTGCGCTAAACGCGCATTGAGTGCCGCTTCTTGTAATGCGATACGTCGCATTTCAATGGCGGCTTGTAATGCTTGCTTGGTGTTATTGACGTCCTGGCCAATTTTGGGCCGTTCTTGTGGCGTTAAATCGCCGAGGCCTTTCAGGTACTCGGTAAGTACGCCTTTCTTACCCAAATAATGTACGCGCACTTGGTCGAGACCAGCAAGGTCAGCAACGTTTGCTACAGCCGTCAATGCATTTTGCTGAAGTCTGGATAGATCTTCCATGGCGAGAGTTTATATATTCCGTAGGCAACAGATGGCAAAACAATAAAGGGGAGGCATGCCTCCCCTTTACATAGACCACACCAAGCGGATTAGGCTAAGCTGGCCTTGGCCTTGTCAGCCAAAACGCCGAAAGCGATTTTATCGAAGACGGCAATGTCAGCTAGCACTTTTCTATCCAATTCGATAGCGGCTTTCTTCAATCCGTCCATGAAGCGGCTATAGGACAAGCCACATTCACGCGCCGCTGCGTTGATACGCGCAATCCAAAGGCCACGGAACTGACGCTTTTTCTGTCGGCGATCACGGTAAGCATATTGACCTGCCTTGGTGACTGCTTGGGTAGCGACACGAAACACATTTTTACGGCGGCCACGGAAACCTTTGGCCTGCTCCATAATTTTCTTGTGGCGGGCTCTCGCAATAACGCCACGTTTAACTCTTGCCATGACTTTCGCCTCTTAAGTGCGCTAAAACTAAAACGAACCCCTGTTTAAGGGGTTCTTGGTGAATCTTTAACACGGCAACATTTGGTCCAAACGTGCGGTATCAGTCTTGTCAACCATATGCGTTGCGCGCAGGTGGCGCTTACGCTTGGAACTCTTTTTTGTCAAGATATGGGCATGATGCGATTGCGCAAACTTGTAGCCGCCTGAGGCAGTACGTTTGAAGCGCTTTGCTGCGCCTCGGTTAGTCTTTAACTTAGGCATTTCATTCTCCACTTTGTGGCTGTCGCAAGAGGGTTACCCCGTCCGCCAGCGGTTTGTACTTAACAGGGCGCTAACCCTTGAGGCATTTCTTAAAAGGTTTTCTACGTTCACCAGCGCTCTTAAATTCAGACAAGATGTCTCGCGTATACATTGCGCATGTTATCTACCTCAATCTAAGTCGCTAGGCAATAAAGTCCCCTTTCTGAACGCTTACTTCTTGGGCGACAGCACCATAACCATCTGCCGACCTTCCATCCTCGGAAACTGTTCCACCACGCCGATTTCGGCCAAATCCGCCTCAACCCGTTTCAGCAATTTCATGCCCAACTCCTGATGCACCAATTCACGACCACGAAAGCGTAGAGTGATTTTAGCTTTGTCGCCCTCTTCCAGGAAACGCACCAGACTTTTTAGCTTGACCTGGTAATCGCCCTCGTCGGTGCCGGGACGAAATTTGATTTCCTTGATCTGAATCTGCTTTTGTTTTTTTCTCGCCACCTGCTGTTTCTTGTTCTCTTCAAACAAGAACTTGCCGTAGTCCATTACTCGGCACACAGGCGGATCAGCATTCGGTGCAATCTCAACCAGATCCAAGTCAGCTTCAATGGCTAGGCGTTGTGCTTCCTGAATAGCTACAACACCAAGCATGTCGCCCTTGGCATCAATCAAACGCACTTGCGGTGCGGTTATCTCTTCGTTGAGACGAGTCCGTTTCTTTTCGGCAGCGATAGTCATTCCTCCAAAACACCTAAGCCGCGGCTCGCGTTTTCGGCAGCTAAATGATCCAGGAACGCATCCAATGCCATCACTCCAAGATCCTTGCCACCCCGCGTGCGCACGGCAACTGAGTTATTACTGGCCTCCCGATCACCTACGACCAGAAGATAAGGTATACGTTGCAGCGTATGCTCGCGAATTTTAAAGCTAATTTTCTCATTTCTCAAGTCCGACTTTGCCCTAAAGCCCTGTTCTTTCAGGCTTACGGCCACTTTTTGAGCATAATCAGCTTGTTTATCGGTAATATTTAAGACTATAGCTTGGGTCGGCGCCAGCCAAACGGGGAAAGAACCGGCGTAGTGTTCAATCAAGATCCCGATAAAGCGCTCAAGGGACCCTAGGATAGCCCTGTGTAACATGACAGGCACTCGCCTGCTACCATCTTCCGCGACGTATTCTGCGTTTAAACGATTTGGTGTATTGAAATCAACCTGTATCGTACCGCACTGCCAGACACGTCCGATGCAATCTTTCAGCGAGAACTCTACTTTAGGGCCATAAAAAGCACCTTCTCCGGGTTGGAGCGCCCAGGGCAAACCTTTGTCGTTTAGCGCTTTTTCGAGGGCGAATTCCGACTTATCCCAAATCTCGTCGGCACCCACGCGCTTTGCGGGGCGCGTAGAGAGCTTAATTACCACTTCATCGAAGCCGAAATCTTTGTAAACCTGGTAAAGCAAATCGATGAACGCCGCGACTTCGCTTTGAATTTGATCTTCAGTACAAAAAATATGCGCATCGTCTTGAGTGAAGCCGCGCACCCGCATTAAGCCGTGCAACGCGCCACTCGGTTCGTTGCGGTGGCATGAGCCGAATTCGGCCATGCGCAGAGGTAGATCGCGATAGCTTTTTAGCCCCTGGTTAAAAATCTGCACGTGACAGGGACAGTTCATGGGCTTGATGGCATAGTCGCGACTTTCGGAATGCGTAGTGAACATTTCCTCGGCAAACTTTTCCCAGTGCCCAGATTTTTCCCAGAGTACTCGCCCTACTACTTGCGGGGTCCGGACTTCTTCGTAACCGTTGGCCTTAATGACGCTGCGGACGTATTGTTCGATTTGCTGATAAATTGTCCAGCCTTTGTCGTGCCAGAAAATCATACCCGGCGCTTCTTCCTGGATATGGAATAGATCAAGGTGCTTGGCGATGCGACGGTGGTCGCGTTTCTCGGCCTCTTCCAGTCGCGTTAAATATTCCTTCAACGCCTTCTTATCCGCCCAGGCGGTACCATAGATGCGCTGCAAGACCTCATTGCGCGAATCACCGCGCCAATAGGCGCCTGCGACTTTCATCAGCTTGAATGCAGTTAATTTACCGGTGTTGGGTACGTGTGGCCCGCGGCACAAGTCAATGAAGTCACCCTGGCGGTAGAGCGAAATATTCTCGCCAGAGGGAATGTCTTCGATGATTTTGGCTTTGTATTCTTCGCCCATATTGCGGAAAAACTGGACTGCCTCGTCTCGCGGCATGACCGTGCGCTCGACATTTACATTACGCGCCGCGATCTCTTCCATGCGTTTTTCGATTTTTTCGAGATCTTCGGGCGTAAAGGGTCGTGCAAAGGCGAAATCGTAATAGAAGCCATCGGCGATAACAGGGCCTATCGTGACTTGTGCCTCGGGGAATAATTCTTTGACCGCATGGGCTAATAAGTGCGCAGTGGAATGGCGGACGATATCGAGTCCATCAGGCTGACTGGCGGTCACAATGGATAGGTGGGCATCCCGATCAATAAGCGTTGACGTATCGACCAGCTGACCATCCAGCTTCCCGGCTAAAGCGGCCTTAGCCAAACCGGCGCCGATCGACTCAGCGACCTCACGTACTGTGACGGGATGATCGAATGAACGCTGACTGCCATCCGGAAGTGTGACTATAGGCATGAACGAAATGGTGTCTGCATTGAACCAAAATTTAGCAGGTTGAACCACTGCGGAACTTTGGTTGTAAAAAATGGTAGGCGCGAGTGGGATCGAACCACCGACCACCACCATGTCAAGGTGGTGCTCTACCACTGAGCTACGCGCCTAAATCATAAGTATTGCTATAAGGGTCGTCAAAATATCACATGCTCGCCATGGCGACAAGTTTTAGGCGCATTTCCTTTGATTCAACTGGCGTCCTGATGCGCCGGATTCAATCAATTAAGTTAAATAACTCCCGGTACTTATATCTTGAATCCGCTTTATCTCATCGCGTACCTGTGCGGCTTCCTCAAACTCAAGATCGCGGGCGTGTTTGTACATTTGTTGTTCGAGTTGTTTGAGCTTTTGCGCGAGCTTCTCTGGCGACAAGGCCTGATATTGCAGGACTTCTTCTGCGACCTTGGCGAATTGGCGCGGCGAGCCTGGGGCGCCAGCATGAGCTCCTTCCATAATATCCATCACCGCGCGTTGCACGCTGCGTGGTTCAATGTTGTGTAACTGGTTATGCTCAACCTGCTTTTGGCGGCGGCGATCCGTTTCATCGATAGCGCGCTGCATGGAGTTAGTCATCCTGTCGGCGTACAAAATCGCTTTGCCGTGTAAGTTCCGCGCGGCGCGGCCGATGGTCTGAATGAGCGAGCGATCAGAGCGCAGAAAGCCTTCTTTATCGGCATCAAAAATTGCCACTAAACTCACTTCTGGCATATCCAACCCTTCGCGCAGAAGATTAATGCCCACCAAGACATCGAATTTACCTAACCGCAGATCGCGGATAATTTCAACCCGCTCGACGGTGTCAATGTCGGAATGCAGATAACGGACGCGGACGCCATGTTCGGCCAGGAAATCGGTTAAATCTTCAGACATGCGCTTGGTCAAGGTGGTGATAAGGACGCGTTCATTGACTGCGGCGCGTTTGCTGATTTCGGACAGCACATCATCGACTTGCGTTGCGGCAGGCCGGATTTCGATCTCGGGATCGATTAAACCAGTCGGTCGGACGACTTGATCGACGATGGAGCTGGCGCGCTCCATCTCATAAGCCCCAGGCGTTGCGGAAACATAGATAGTCTGAGGCGCCAGGCGCTCAAACTCGTCAAAGCGTAAGGGCCGGTTATCGAGCGCCGACGGCATGCGAAAGCCATATTCCACCAAGGTTTCTTTACGTGAACGATCGCCGCGATACATAGCGCCCAGTTGCGGGATCGTGACATGGCTTTCATCTACGATGAGCAAGCCATCGCTGGGCAGATAATCAAACATTGTCGGGGGTGGCTCGCCCGCTTTTCGGCCAGAAAGATAACGCGAGTAATTCTCGATACCGGAACAGTAGCCCAGCTCCAGGATCATTTCGAGATCAAAGCGTGTGCGTTGTTCTAGGCGCTGCGCCTCAACGAGTTTATGCGCGCCGTGTAGTTGTTCCAAGCGCTCGCGCAGCTCCGCTTTGATTTGTTCGATGGCGTCGACTAAGGTGTCGCGCGGCGTTACATAGTGGGTTTTGGGGAAGATTGTAACGCGTGGCACGCGGCGCAAGACTTCGCCGGTAAGTGGATCAAACCAGGAAAGAGCTTCTATCTCCTCGTCAAACAGCTCCACTCGCACCGCGTCACGATCCGATTCGGCAGGATAGATGTCAATGACTTCGCCGCGCACGCGATAGGTGGCGCGGCGCAATTCGACGTCATTGCGGGTGTACTGAAGCTCGGCCAAACGCCGCAATAACGTGCGTTGGTCGATGATGTCGCCGCGCACCAAATGGAGCACCATGCCTAAATAAGCGTCGGGATCGCCCAAGCCGTATATAGCGGATACCGTAGCAACGACAATGGTATCGGGCCGTTCTAGGATCGATTTGGTGGCAGAAAGACGCATTTGTTCAATGTGTTCATTGATCGTAGCGTCTTTGTCGATATAAGTATCCGACGAGGGAACATACGCTTCGGGCTGATAGTAATCGTAATAGGACACGAAATATTCCACAGAATTACTCGGAAAAAATTCCTTCATCTCGCCGTAGAGTTGTGCCGCTAAGGTTTTATTCGGCGCCAAAATCAACGTTGGGCGCTGCATGGCAGTGATGACATTGGCGATGGTAAAGGTTTTTCCCGACCCGGTAACACCCAACAGCACTTGATGGGCCTCACCCTGTTGCAGGCCGTCTATCAAGCGACGGATTGCCTGCGGCTGGTCCCCGGCGGGCTTAAAAGGCGATTGAAGGGTAAATCTTCTAGTCATGGGGGATTTTTGTCGTCCGAGAAATACAGTATAATTGAACGTTTGTCTGCTAGGGCTAAGGACGCAACATTGGATATTCAGTTATCAAACCGGGTGAAGCGCATCAAACCTTCCCCGACTCTCGCCGTGACTGCGCGTGCCGCCAAACTGAAAGCGGCGGGTAAAGATATTATCGGCCTGGGTGCTGGGGAACCGGATTTTGACACGCCCGAGCATATCAAAGAGGCAGCCATCAAAGCGATCCGCGATGGATTCACTAAGTATACCGCCGTCGATGGCACAGCGGGACTAAAAAAAGCCGTTTGCGACAAATTCGCCCGTGACAATGGTTTGACCTATGTGCCCGAACAAGTTCTGGTTTCTTGTGGCGGCAAACAAAGTTTTTATAATTTAGTTCAAGCGCTGCTCAATCCGGGCGATGAAGTGATTATCCCTGCGCCCTACTGGGTGTCTTATCCAGACATGGTGTTGCTCGCCGACGGCACGCCGGTTATCGTTTATGCCGGTATCGAGCAGGGTTTCAAGATTACACCCACGCAGCTCGAAAAAGCGATTACACCGAAAACGCG
>JANPPH010000049.1:0-6957 GCA_031428395.1 Gammaproteobacteria bacterium | reverse complement strand
GAAGCACGAGCGACGCTGGCACATCGCATGGCGGAGTTGCCGCTTAATCATCTTGGTTTGGTGGCGCGATATTGGGATGTTCAAACAGGCTTACCAACAGCGGACGATCTTGCGGGGGTGCGGGGCGTTCTAATCTGGTTTGATGATTTGCAAGTGTCTGATCCGGATAAATTGTTTGTTTGGGCTGAGCAAAATGCTGCATTGGGCGTGCGCTTCGCTCTTATGGGCAATCCGTGGTTTATCAAGGACGCTCAGGGTCATAGTGCGCGCGCCGAAACTATTAATAAATTTTTGATGTACCTTGGTATTCGAACCGAGCTTCGATTTCAGGACGTCACCTACAAAACCAAAATACATATTAAAGATCCCGCGTTAGTTGAGTTTGAGCGACCCCTTGCCGGTCCTTTGCCAAGCTTTGGGCATTTTGATCTGGCGGGCACTTCAGGGCGGTGTCACCTCGGTGTGGAAGATCGTTCGCGCGGCACGGCTCGGGCGGCTGAGAGCTGCCTGGTTGTTACTAACCCTGTGGGCGGATTTGTTGAGCGCGGATTTGCGGTTTATCAGGTCATGGGATCGGAAATTTCGCAATGGCGCATAGACCCGTTTCGTTTTTTCGCCGTAGCCTTTGGAGTTGATGGCTGGCCGAGGCCAGACCCTACCACGTTATCCGGTCGGCGCATATTTTTTAGTCAAATCGCGAGTAGTGGATGGGATAACGCGTCAAAAGTGTTTAAGTATAAAACTACGAGCGCTACGGCAGCGCAGGTGTTGCTAAACGAGGTGGTAAAAACGGCGAACGATTTACCTTTTGCGGTGGAGTTGATTGAGCCGACGGGTCAGGCGCAGCTGGCAGCAGAGCTGGAATTTGCATTTGGTTCGATGGCGAACGCCGACATCGCAGCACCGATATTTCACTCTGTTAAATCCGAGAGGGAGTCCAAAAAGCCGCTTTCTTCTGTCTTGCCGCAAGGAGCGCAAGGGGTTGTAGAGTCATTGGGTCATTGGCTTGGTGGTCAAGGAGTGTCAGCCATTCCCGCTGTCGAGCGTGGCGTCGCAATGTCAGATCCGACCACGTTGCTCAGTCACAAAATTGCCGGAAAACCAGTTCGTATCAGGCAAATGGTGGTAGGCGACTGGCCCAAAGCGGTGGATGCCAACTTTATCGTTGGGTCTTCGGTGCCGATAGTACTAGGTACGAAGCGAAATACGAATTTCAAGTCTGTGTCCTACACGGAACTTCCTCCATGGGCTATGCCGTTTGCAACGGGCAAGGCAGTTTACGGCGGAATCGTGATCGCTGAGCCGACGGCGTTGGTATCAGAAACGGTCACTTTGGTAAGGGGTGAAGCGCCCCGTCGTGTGCAGCCTTATGGGTTGTATTATGGTATGGGCGCGGGTAGCAACATTGCAACGCTAAATCGAGTATCACGAGCGTTGAATCTGGCCAGAAACAGTGCTCTTGCTCCGGTTTCGGTAAGCGATTACGCGGCGATGGTCGATGGATTTGAGCGTTGCAAATTGGCGGTTGTGTCAAAAGACCATTGGCGGGTTAGTCAGTGCGGCAAATTGGCAACGATTCGTTTCGATGACGCAAGCACAAAAAGTGTCGATTTTGCGCGGGCAAAGGGGGTCGTTGGTCAGCGCCATCACCAAGGTTCTCTATACGTGATGATGGACTCCGAGTTGTCAATAGTTGACATCGCGTTGCGTGAGGCAAGGCCCGGGGTTCTGGAGTTTGATCAGCATCCGTACCTCGTGCAGAGTCAATGGTCGGTTTCTGGCTTGAATGTTGATCGCAATGGCGGGTTTTCGTTCTCCAGTAAAGGTTTTGGTAAAGGACAAATGGTCTGGCGCGTACCTGCCGCCGTGACCATGCATATAACAGTGAAGGACGGCACCGAGAGGCAGTGGTCGGCCGATGTGTCCGCCAAGCAAAGTGGCGAGTTGGAGTTTGTGATTCCGCTTGATGGTAGCCGTGGTCTGACGGTTGATGTTAAGCCTTTAACAATAATCCGCGAGGGAGCGGTCAGTTAATGCCAAAAACCTTTCCACTAGTGGTTTTTGTCGTTATTGTCGCGACCGTTTTTGCTGCTGTGTTTACGCCATCCGAGGAAGATTTAGCTTATTTTAGTTTCCGCGACGGCGATTATCAGACTGCTCGCCAGTTTTTTGAGGAAAAGTGGCTTAGGGGTGAAGCGTCAGCTGAGCATACTTTTATGCTGGCTTATATTCACGCTTTAGAGGGGCATCGTGAACGCGCTGTGGGCATTGTGGAGCGGTTCCTTCAGCGGCATCCAGACTATCCTGTGCCACCCGCGCTAGCGAACAGCCTCTTTGAGGGAGAGGTGGTGCAGTTGGCTGCGTTGAAGTCAGGCGTGGGCAGGACACCCGCAGAGCAAGCGCGAAAAATTCGCCAAGCGATTATGCAAGCCGATGCTGCTGCGCAAACGGATAAAGTTATTGCAGGGCTGATGCAGATGCAGGGCTTGGGTGTGGCAACGCAGCATGAGCTGATCCAGCTCGGTCGTGCGCAGGCCGCACAGAACAATGTTAATGGCGCTATCGATGCGTTAGGTGCGGCGAATCGCCTAGCTGGCGGCCACATTGATGTGGGCGCCCAGCGCCTTCTTTTTGCAATGCTGGTGGAGCAAGGTCGCGAAGCGGATGGGGTGGCGCTTGCGCATAAGTGGTACGGAAACACCTCGAATTCGGCCGACAAACTGGCTTTTGGTTATTGGCTGCTCCAGCAGGGTTGGCCCGAATTGGCACCCCAAGTCGTGAGCGCTTCAAAGAACGATCCGAGTTACGCACAGTTTCTTGCGTACGCTGAGGTTCAGCGCGGCGATGTTGTAGCCGCGTTAAGGCGTTTTCGCAGCCTTGACCAGCAGGGCGAGCTCAATCCGGAGCTTGTTCTGCTTTATGGTGAATTGTCGGCCAATCACAATGCTGAAGAAGATGCGACTAAATTGCTGCCCCGCTTAAAGCAGCTTGCTTTGGACGATGGGTCGACCGCTTATCGGCGTGCGGTCTACGTCAGCACGCTTAGATACTTACAACGCTATGAGGAATTAACGCAGTACTGGCGACACACCGCCAACGATAGCCGTCTCGCCGCCGGGGAGCGAGATGACATTCTGCTGACGCTTGTGGCTGCAGGCTGGCACAAGGACATTATTGTCGCGCTGCGGCTTGCAGCGGAAAGCCGGGGCGGCCATTGGCTCGCTGCTTATATCAAAGCGGCAACTGAATTAGGGGAAACGCAGGAGCTTGTCGCTATGTTAGCTGTGCGTGGGATGAATCCTCGCGTGGTGATTCAAGAAAGGCAACAGATTGCGCACACGCTGCTTGAATTGGGTAGCAAAAACAATGCGACAAACATTTTGATGGCGTTGGCGGCAGATGCCGATCCGACTTCACCCGCAGTCCAAGAATTATTGTATTTTTTCGGCCCTCGGCCACCCGAAGCGGCCTTGGCTTGGCTTGAAAATCAAGTAAAACGCGCCTCAGCGGGTAACCAGGCCGCATGGCTCGCTCATCTAGCAGAAAATGGCGGCGAAGAGCGGATCGTCAACGTCATGCGCTATCTGCGCGCGCCGATTGATCCCATTGCGCACCTCGTGGTGTTGGAATCGCTAAGTAAGCTGCGTCGCTGGAGCGAATTTAGGGATCACCTTCAGGAAGCCTTGAAGCGAGACACCGATAGCGCGCGCCGCAACCGCTACGCGCAGTTGGCTACGCTAAGCGCTAACGATGCCCTGATTGCGGATGCTTGGGGCGCAGTTTTGCAGGTGCAACCCGAAGATATGACTGCGCTGCAAGAAGTAGGCATGGCCGCTTATCGGCGCAGCGACTTCGATCATGCGGTTATTTATCTGGAACGTTACGTCAACAAATATCCCAACAACTGGGAGGTATGCCTAACGTTAGGGCAGGTTCTTTGGGATAAGAAACAGCAGGACGGGGCACGAAAATATTACCAAAGTGCCCTCAAGCAGTTGAAGCTGTTGCCTAACCTAAGCCGTCGTGAGCGCTTGATCTCAGCCATTACCGAAGCGCGTCTTGGCGCGCTTAACGATGCTACGCAGAGTTTCGAGCTCTTGCGTTCACAAAATCCTCATGATCTGGAGGTGTTAGCAGAATACGCCGGGTTTTTACTCAGTAGAGGAATGTATGCCGAAGCGACCCGAGTGTTGGATGGACGGTAGGCGCAGATTATGTGTTTTGGGTGCGCTCATGCTCGCGCTATGGGTGAACTTTGGTGTTTCCTATGCGGCCGCGCCGACACTTCAGTGGAACATACGCGACAACGAAGCCGGTGCAGAGTTGAAATTATCTTGGCCCGTATCGATCGTAGTGAAACATAGAGAAAACAAAAACGAGATAATCATTAGCGCAAATAAGCCCTTAGGCGCACTGCCTATTAATGAATGGCAGATGCAGTTAAAGAAATACTTACTCAACGTGCGCTATGGTTACGACACGCTGCTTTTTGAATTGCTGCCCGATATCGAATATCACATTGAATCGAACACACGAAACATCGTAATTAAGCTGACGCAGACACAAAAAAAAACTTCGCCGGTAAACGCGGGTTTTTCCGCTGACGATCAAGCATTGCAAGCAGCTCGGGTACGTTTTCTGCGGGGAATCGCCTTGTTGGATCAGGGGTTGCCCTGTGAAGCTATCGCGGAGTTTCGCGTATTGACTACGGACCAGCCACAAAACGAGAATTTTAAGCTTAATTTGGCGCGATCAAGGCAGTTGTGTGGCGCATGGCGCGATGCGTTGCAGGACTACGATGCAATTTCTCAGTACCCATCGGTTCGCGTCGAAGTTGAGAAAAATCGCAATGCGATTCTAAGAGAGCATGGTTCCTACCTTTCAGTGAATGGTCTACGAAGACAAGCGAAAGACACTGACACGCAGAGCAACTTTGGGTTGAGGGGGCGCGCGTTGTTGGGGGACGCGAATGCATTTGAAGCGACTTACGAACAACGGGATATCGCGACCGAACGTGCGCCTCGATTTAGCGGCACTCGACGGTTCGGCGCGGCCACACTACTGTGGATGGATGGTACACGCGAGTACGCGGTCGGCGCTACGACAAACGAAGACGTTATAGGCGTCAATGCACATGCTGTGTTGGGCGCCGAGGATTGGCGCTATCGATCGCGATTGGCCATTAGCGAGTCGTATACAGCCTATGCCGAAGGACTAGTCGGTTACGCAACACGTGATCGGGCAGAGTTAAGTGTCAATTGGCAGCGCGGTTCTGCGGCCACTGCGCAGGTGGGTGGGGCGGTCAATCGTTATCATCTTAGGGATCAATATCAATCCGGGCGTGGCATCGCAATATTCGGTTACGGCACGCTCTTGTTGACGGATCAAAGCCAAGACTTTCAATGGATGTTGCGTTATGCGCTTGACGCTGAAAAAGTCAGTGCGATTCCCATATTGGAAAGTCAGCTCCAAGCACTGCCGCTTAGCAGCCGTCAGCTTCACTCGCTCGCGTTGGAATACCAACATCGTAACCCGGATCGGTGGCTTTTTTCGGCAGCCGCAGGTTATGCCTACGATGTATTGAATAGCGGTGGCCCCTTTGCCGGTGTGAATTTTAATTTTCTGGCGTTTGAGCCATGGGAAACGGCGCTAAGTGCAAACCATACCCAAGATTGGCAGCGAAAATCTTCGTCTAGGGTCAACCAGATTGAACTAAAGGTGAAATATGGGTTTCTTTAACTTGCTGTCAGCAACCGGCGCATGGCGTGATCTTAAGTCTGGACTACGCGATCATAGTCCGTTGCCGCGCAGGGAGTTGAAAGACTTGATTTTCGCCTCCTATCGCCAGCATCTGGCTGCAGCGGCAGAGGCCTTGCTGCTGCTGGTGAGTGTCACGCTTGTCGATCGAATATTCTTTGACGGTACGGCTTTTAAAGGTGTGGAGCCCAATCCGTTTTGGCTGGTGATACTGATTTTGACATGGCGCTATGGCACGGAGGTAGGCGTCTTTAGCGCAATTGGAGCAGGAACTATATTTTTGCTTTGCCGATGGCCCAGCGCTGCAACGGAATCACGACTGGCGGAAGGTGGTGTAGATATTTGGTACATCCCATTGGTGTGGTTCATCACGGCGGTTGTTCTAGGTGAGCTGCGTCAGCGGGAAAGAAAGCGTCATGCTGATGCAGTGCAAAAGATCAACGACTTGTCCGTCGAAATTAATAAAATCTGTATCCACGCAGCCGAGGTCGACAGTCGCAATAAGGAAGTGACTGCGCAATTAATGGCGCAAGTGGACATGGGGCATTACGCGTACCGTTCTATTCGCCAACTGAGAGATGCGTCGTTAGAAAACATCGATGACTGGATGCGCATTCTCGTGATGCAAGTCTTGCGCCCGGATCATTTTTCCATTTATCTCAAACAGCGCGATGGATTAGTCAGATGCGTGGCTTGGGGGCCGACTGGCAATTATGTTCTTTGCGAAAGGTACGAGCGCGGATCGGAAATCTATCAGCTCGTAGTGGAACAAAAACGAACTTTATGCGTCGCCAATGAAAATGACGTGGGACTGTTGGCTAACGAGGCGGTACTGATCGCGCCTATTTGCAGTATGAGTGCCGGACACGTTGTGGGCATGCTGAAAATTGAAAGTATGTCTTTCGCTGAGTTGAACACCCACGCTGTTGCGCGTTGTAGCATAGTTTGTGATTGGATGGGGGCAGCACTGACAGAATTGCAGGCGGCGCGCAGCGTGATTCAGATTAGCCCATCAATATCAATCCAAAAGGCGTTGGCGGATGTGCCCCTTAAGCAACAATTACAGTTGCTGGATGGATTACGTAAACGCATTGGATTCGATGTTGCCACGATAGTTATCCGGCCCTCGTTGTTGGACGACGTCAATCGTGAAGATCGCCCCATGGTGGGTGCTGCGTTAGACGAGGCCATCCGCCAGTT
>JANPPH010000048.1:0-8133 GCA_031428395.1 Gammaproteobacteria bacterium | reverse complement strand
TTTTTCATGCTCTTCAAGCCGCGAATAATAGTCGCGTAAAATTGCTAATACTTCAGGGCGGCTAAACTCCGGTGGGACTTCGCCGCCTTCGGATAAGGCTTTGCGTAACTTTGTTCCGGACAATAACAGGCGATCTGCAGCGCTATGTGGGCAGGTCTTCATGGACGCCATGCCGTCACAGCGGTAGCACCAAAAGGTCCAATCGATTTTTAAGGGCTTGGTTTCTAACGCATCGTGTGGAATTTCGTCGAATATGTGTTGCGCGTCGAAAGGGCCGTAGTAGTCGCCCACGCCCGCGTGGTCGCGCCCGACAATCAGGTGCGAGCAGCCGTAGTTTTGGCGAAATAAGGCATGCAACAAGGCTTCGCGTGGTCCGGCGTAGCGCATGTCGAGGGGGTAGCCCGCTTGGATCACCGAGCCTTTAACAAAATACTGATCAATTAAGGCGCTGATCGCGTGACTACGTACATCGGCGGGAATGTCGCCTTCTTTTAGTTTTCCCAGTAGCGAATGGATCAACACGCCATCACAGATTTCCACCGCAATTTTCACTAAATATTCGTGTGAGCGATGCATGGGATTGCGAGTTTGAAAGGCGGCAACGGTAGACCAGCCGTTGGTTTCAAAGCGGGCGCGGGTTTGGGCCGGGGTGAGGTAGGTGTCAGGGAACTTGCTTGGAAAGTCACCTTCCGACAACACTTGAATTGGCCCGGCCAAATTGACCTCGCCTTGCGCCATGACCATTTTTACGCCGGGGTGCTGCATATCGGTGGTTTTGAATACCATCTTGCATTCATATTCTTTGTCGATGGCGTATTTTTCGTTGACGCGCATGATGGCCAAGACGTCGCCGCTGTCCGGTCCAATCAACGCGATCTCGCTGCCCAGGCGTATGCCCTCGGCGCTGTTGCGGTCGGTAGAAAGGGTGATGGGAATAGGCCAGAACAATCCACTCGCCATTTTGTAATGGTCACAGACCCCCTGCCAGTCTGCCTGGTTCATAAATCCTTCGAGAGGGGTAAAGCCGCCGATGCCCATCATGATGAGATCGCCCGCCTCGCGCGAGGTGATGGATACTTTCGGCAACGTTGCTGCACGTTGTCGCTCGGCGGTTAAGGTCTCGCCATTAAGCAGTAACGGTTTGAGTTCTCCTCCGCCATGAGGGGGCACGAGTTGAGACATCACAGACTCCTTGTATAAAAAGTTAAGTATAACGATTGTTCTGCTGTTCATGCCAAGTGTTCATGCCAAGTGGTCAGATGACCATAATCGTATTATCATCCGTTTAGCGACAATATCGCTATTGCGGAAGCCAAGTGGTTGCTTTCGTCTGGCCGGAGAACTTTTTTTACTCGTGAGATGAGCAGTAGCATGGGCGATACACAGGACTCAGTACAAGACAAGCTTAGGAAACTGCGTAACGATTTTGTTGCGCAAGTGCCGGATAAAGTTCACGCGCTAGAGCAAAGCTGGGCGGCGATTCGCGAAAATCCGAATGAAGCGCAAGCTGCAAATGCTTTATACCGGCTTGCGCACAGCTTGCGTGGTTCGGCCGGGACCTTTGGTTTTGTTGCTTTAAGCGATGCATCTCTCTCGCTGGAGACCTTAGCAAAATCATTGCTAGATTGCGCGAGTCCCCTAACCGATGAGTTCACCGGCCAAATGACAGCGTTGTTTTTGCTGTTAAAACAGGCGGCGTCTAGCTCGCAGGACAGCACCGAGCAAGATCGTGGTGGACAGTTGCGTTCAAAGCGCTCCATGCATTTGGACGAGAGTGATAACAAGGTGGTTTTTCTCCTCCAAGACGATCCGCATGTCGCGCAAGACCTTGCGGTGCAGATCGGACATTTTGGCTATAAGACCAAGATTTTTGCAAAAGTGGAGGGTCTGGCGCAGGCGCTTATTCAATCGCCCCCGGTTGCAATCATCATGGACATGAATTTTCCAGGTGGTGGCGCTAACATCGCAGCCGATCTATGGCCCCATCGCGAAGGGCGAGTGGCGATTATTTTTATCTCCACCTTAAGTGATATCCGTTTCCGTCTCGAAGCTATTCGCGCCGGTGGTGAAGCTTATTTCACCAAGCCTGTCGACGTCAGTCGCTTGGTCGATAAGCTCGATGCGCTCAGTTCGGGCTTGCCTTCTGACGGTTATCGCGTGTTGGTGGTGGATGATGACATTGCCCTGTCGCACTATTATGCGCTGACATTAACCGAAGCTGGGATTTTCGCTGAAACCGCAAACGATGCTCAATCGGCAGTTCGAGCGCTGAAAGATTTTGATCCTGATCTGATTCTTCTCGATGCACATTTGCCGGAATGTAGTGGGCCTGAATTGGCCAACGTGTTGTTTCAAGACGAGGCCTACACAGGCGAACCGGTAGTTTATCTTTATACCGATCAAGAAGCCCTTGAGGCTGGTATTGGCAAGGACGACTATTTGCGCAAGCCTTTACAGGCGAAAGATCTCGCCGACGTCGTTGGCAATCGTATTGCACGTTCGCGCCATTTGCGTTCCTTGGTGGCGCGTGATTGCTTAACCGGGCTTTATAACCATAAGCGCACCCGCGAACAGCTGGACGCCGAGGTGGCGCGATCGGAGCGGCACAAAGGTATTTTTTCGTTCGTCATGATTGATATTGACCACTTCAAGGCCATTAATGATGCTTATGGGCATTTCGCGGGCGACCGCGTCATAAAAAGTTTAGCGCGTTTGTTGCGTCAGCGCATGCGCAAAACGGACTACATTGGCCGCTTTGGTGGTGAAGAATTCGCCGTCGTGCTGCCCAATACAGACCAGCACAATGCGCGCAATTTACTCACTGAAATCTGTGTCCACTTTGCCGGCTTGCGCCATGTTGCAGGCGACATGGAGTTTTTCGCCACCTTAAGCTGCGGCGGAGCGACCTTCCCACAATGCGCCGATGTCGCCGCTTTGACCGAGGCGGCAGATCAGGCGCTCCATGCTGCTAAAGTTGCGGGCCGAAATAGGGTTGTATTTAGCCCAGCGCAACCTGAATAGCAGCGTTTTTCGCTTATTAGTCTGACGCCTTTTTAATTGTAAATTGGCTCTCGCTCAGTTGCTTGAGCAACTGAGATTAATGTTATTTTTCGAGGAATTTCCGCATGGAGCAATTTCGCGGTACCACTATATTATCTGTGCGTCGAGGCGCTGCGGTTGCGCTTGGCGGCGATGGTCAGGTCTCCATGGGTAACACCATCATGAAAGGCAATGCACGCAAAGTCAGGCGTTTGTATAACGGTCAGGTGTTAGCAGGTTTCGCCGGCGGTACGGCGGATGCCTTTACGCTATTTGAGCGTTTTGAAGGTAAACTGGAAAAGCATTCGGGGAATCTCGCCCGTGCAGCGGTAGAATTAGCCAAAGACTGGCGTACCGATCGAATGTTGCGTCGCTTGGAGGCCTTGTTGGCAGTCGCTGATAAAAGTACGTCACTGATTATTTCCGGTAACGGTGATGTGATCGAGCCGGAACACAACTTAATGGCCATTGGCTCGGGTGGATCCTTTGCCCAAGCGGCAGCCCGCGCATTGTTGGAGAATACCGAGTTATCTGCAAGGCAGGTGGTCGAAAAGGCCCTGGGCATTGCGGCGGACATTTGTATATACACGAATCATAATTTAGTCATTGAAGAACTCGAAACGGCATAAGTATGAGCATTACAACCCCCATGACACCTCGTGAAATCGTTCAAGAACTGGATAAGCACATTATTGGTCAGGCTGCCGCCAAACGCGCAGTAGCGATTGCGCTGCGCAATCGTTGGCGCCGTTCGCAAACGCCAGACAATCTACGCAACGAAATTACGCCGAAAAATATTTTAATGATTGGTCCCACTGGTGTAGGCAAAACCGAAATCGCGCGGCGATTGGCTAAGCTTGCGAATGCGCCGTTTATTAAATCGAGGCAACCAAATTTACCGAAGTGGGTTATGTTGGTAGGGATGTAGAGTCGATCATACGTGATCTTGCTGAGATCGCCGTTAAGATGACGCGCGAAAAAGAAGTTCTTAAAGTGCGCCGTCAGGCCGAAAAGGCTGCTGAAGAGCGGATCCTCAATATTCTGCTCAGACCATCACGCGGGCGCAAAGAGGTGGTCGGCGCGGAAGATGAAGCCGCGTCGTTGACGCGCCAGAAGTTCCGCAAAAGACTGAAAGATGGCGAGCTTGACGATCTCGATATCGAAGTTGAATTGCTTGCGCCTGCGGTCGGTGTCGAAATCATGGCGCCTCCCGGCATGGAGGAAATGACTAGTCAACTGCAGAACATGTTTCAAAATATGGGCACCGGCCGCACACAGTCGCGTCATGTCAAAGTTAAAGAAGCGCTCAAGTTGCTTACCGACGAAGAAGCCGGCAAGCTTATCAATGAAGAAGATTTGAAGGCCCGCGCGATAGACGTGCTCGAACAGCATGGCATCGTCTTTCTTGATGAGATTGATAAAATTGCAAAACGTGCTGAGCATTCGGGTGCGGATGTATCCCGCGAAGGCGTGCAACGCGATTTGTTGCCATTGGTAGAAGGCTCAACCGTGTCTACTAAGTTTGGCATGGTCAAAACAGACCACATCCTGTTCATCGCCTCCGGCGCGTTCCATGTCGCCAAACCGTCTGACCTCATTCCTGAACTTCAAGGCCGCTTGCCCATTCGTGTCGAGCTAAATGCCCTCAGTGTCGATGATTTTGTGCGAATTTTAACCGAACCCCACGCCGCGCTTACAGAGCAATATATTGCGCTATTGGCCACCGAAGGCGTGAGTCTAAGTTTCACCAAAGAGGCCATCGCGCGGATTGCCGAAATTGCGTGGCAAGTGAATGAGCGTACCGAAAACATTGGCGCACGACGTTTGCATACCGTCTTGGAGCGCTTGCTAGAAAACATTTCCTTTGAAGCGCCCGATCAACTCGAAAAAATAGTTGTCATTGATGCAGAGTACGTCGACTCGCAGTTAGCCAAGTTGGCGAAAGACGAAGATCTCAGTCGTTATATACTGTGACCATGATTGAGCATAAGCCCAAACCTATTGATATTCGTCTGCACAGCAAATCGCGCGTGCTGGAAGTGGTTTTTGATGATGGCAAAACCTTTTCCCTGTCTTGCGAAATGCTGCGAGTCTATTCGCCTTCAGCGGAAGTAAGAGGTCATGGTGTGGGTCAAGAGGTGCTACAGGTGGGGAAGGAACTGGTTAATATCACCGCCATCGAGCCAATGGGTAACTATGCGGTTAAGCTCGTGTTTGACGATGGGCACCAAAGCGGTATTTACGCTTGGGACTTTCTCTACAATTTGGGGATGCATCGAGACGAGTTGTGGCAGGAATACCTGGCACGTTTGCAGGCAGCGGGAAAATCCCGTCAAGCGCCCGCCAAACCCGCTAAATAGGTGACGAGCATGAGCGATACAGAACCGACTAATACCACCCATTTTGGTTTTCAGCAAGTGCCGCTGGACGAGAAGGCGCGCAAGGTGGCTGCGGTGTTCGACTCGGTTGCCGGCCGTTATGACATCATGAACGATTTGATGTCGCTCGGCGTGCATCGTTTTTGGAAGTGGTTCGCCACCCAAATGAGTGGTGTGCGCGAGGGCCAACGGGTGTTGGATCTTGCATCGGGCACAGGCGATTTGGCGGCGCGTCTAGTGCGTCAAGTAGGCATGTCTGGCTTAGTCGTGGCCAGCGATATTAATCGTAATATGCTTGGCGTAGGCCGTGATCGCTTAACGGACAAAGGTATTACAGGAAACGTTCAGTACGTGCAGGCGAATGCCGAGCAGCTGCCGTTTGCAGAAAATTTTTTCGATTGCGTCACCATCGCATTTGGCCTGCGTAATGTGACGCGCAAAGAACAAGCACTTGCTGCGATCTATAAAGTACTCAAACCAGGTGGTCGGTTGTTGGTATTGGAATTTTCTCAACCCAACGCCCCCGGTTTAAAGCCCGTTTACGATTGGTATTCGTTCAAAGTGCTGCCATTGCTGGGGAAGTTAGTTGCACGCGATGCTGAAAGCTACCGCTATCTGGCCGAATCCATTCGCATGCATCCCGATCAAGAGGCGCTTAAGGCGATGATGGAAAAAGTGGGTTTTGAACAGGTCGATTATTTTAACCTCACGGGTGGCGTTGTCGCTCTGCATCGTGGCTACAAAGTATGAGCGTAGAGGTAGCATTGCGACAATACGCGGGATTTTGGCGCCGTACTGCGGCGGCATTGGCCGATGGCTTGTTTTTTTTAGTCATCAGCGGCGTCCTGCTGTATGCGATATACGGTAAGGAAATTTTTTCTAACGAACCGCGAGACTTGTTTTTTTACGGAGTATTCGATGCGTTAATTGATTATCTTATGCCTGCTGTCATCAGCGTGTTTTTTTGGACGCGCTATCTGGCTACCCCAGGCAAAATGCTTTTGGGTTGCCAAGTGGTGGACGCGGCATCCGGCAAGCGTCTTACCTTAGGCCAGGCCGCATTGCGTTATGTCTGTTATGTGGTGTCTGCCTTGCCACTCGGTTTGGGCTTTTTGTGGGTGGCGTGGGATAAACGCAAACAGGGTTTTCACGATAAATTAGCTAAAACGGTTGTTGTGACCGAGGATGAGTCACTCAAGGCGCTGGGTGAACTTGAAAAGGATATTTCTTGATAGCGTCGGCGAGTTTGCTTGCGCCTGTCGAAATTGGTCTTAATTTTTGTATTGGCCAGCAGCCTCAAGCTCGGCGTATCTGCAAGTCCCTATCTGGCAAAGTCCTCGCCATACACCTGCTTGGTCCTCAGCTAACGATTTATTGTTTGTTCCGCGACAACGACGTGCAATTGCGTGGCACGTGCGAAAATAAACCCGACACCACAATCTCCGGTACACCGCTTTCCTTGGCGCGTCTGGGTCTTTCGCCGGGTAATAATCGCGATCTTTTTGCCGGAGAAGTGAAGTTCGAAGGCGATATAGAGACTGGCCGCCAGTTCCAAGCGTTGATGAAGGCTATCGAGATTGATTGGGAAGAGCAGCTCTCGCGCTTGACGGGCGATATTGCGGCGCATCAAATCGGTAACGCTGCGCGCGGTTTCAATGCATGGGTAGTAAGCACCATAAAAACGTTGCAGCTGGACATGTCTGAGTATCTGCAGCAAGAGAGTAGGGATTTGCCTTGTAAAGAGGAAGTCGAGCCTTTTTTGGTGGCTGTGGATACTTTACGTGCCGATGTGGAGCGTATCGAGTTACGCATAAAGCGGCTGCAAAATAAAATGGCGCCACCGTAGACACGTTGAATCTAGACTTATGATACATCCCAAGGAATTATTGCGTCTGGCGCAAATCAATCTGGTTCTCTTGCGTCACGGCCTCGATGATATCGTTTTAGCCACGCACGCGTTTCGCGGCATTCGCTTTTTGCGTTATTTCTTCCCATGGTATTGGTTAGCCGATAAAACACGGCCCCGTGCTGAGCGTATTCGCCGCGCGCTAGAAGATTTAGGTCCGATATTCATTAAGTTTGGTCAAGCACTATCCACCCGTCGCGATTTACTGCCTATGGATATCGCCGATGAACTTGCCCGCCTCCAAGATCGTGTAGCGCCTTTTCCGGGCGCCCAAGCGCGTAAGATGATCGAGCAAGTTTATGGTTGCTCGGTGACCGAGCTATTCGCGCATTTTGATGAAACACCCCTGGCCTCAGCGTCGATTGCACAAGTGCATGCCGCACGCTTGCTGGATGGAACTGAAGTGGTGGTGAAAGTGTTACGCCCCGGTATTCGGCCCATGATTGTGCGCGATCTCCGGCTGTTGCATGCCGTCGCCCGTCTTGCTGAGCGCTATTGGCAAGGGGGGCGTCGATTGCGGCCGCGTGAAGTGGTCACCGAATATGAAAAGACCTTATTTGACGAGCTGGATTTGATGCGCGAAGCCGCCAATGCATCACAGTTACGCCGTAACATCACTTATGGGCGTTCCCGAAATTCGCTCCATTACCATCACTTCGCGACGGCAATGTTCCCAATAAACTTCGGGTATATACAGCATCTCCGAGCCACTGAAGTTACGGCGTAACTGTGATGCATTGGCGGCTTCGCGCATCAAATCCAGCTCGTCAAATAAGGTCTTTTCATATTCGGTGACCACTTCACGCGGCC
>JANPPH010000047.1:0-3823 GCA_031428395.1 Gammaproteobacteria bacterium | reverse complement strand
ATGTGTTAAATAATCTCGCCGTACAAACCGCTGCAGTGAAATCTTTGGCTAATATTTTTCCACAAATTACCGCGCGGGATGGTTAACCATCTCCACCGAAAAACTAAGTAAATGTGCTGATTTTTTGATAAAAAGGAAAATGTTTTTTAATTTTGATAACAACTTATTATTTTTATTTTTTGCGAATCTAACAGAACAAAATCTGCCTCGCAAGCAATTTTGGGAAATATGCAGGGTGGGCTTAAAATTGTGTGGAAATCCCCCTAACTCCCCTTTTTTAAAGGGGAAAAGTGTTTTGACCACTACAAAGATAGCCTAGACACTATATTTTCAAGAACGGGTTGCGGATGAAGGCGTTTTCTGAAAAAAAGACACGCAAGAAGTTGGGCGGTTATTTATGGCAACGTTTAAAAATTGTCGACTCAACCCTCCCCCACCAACACCACCGCATGCGCCGCTATCCCCTCCCCTCTTCCTGTAAATCCCATTCCCTCCGTTGTCGTCGCTTTTACATTGATGCGGTCCACCGCTATGCCTAGGTCTAATGCGAGTACTTCTAGTATTGCGGGTATGTGTGGTTTTAGTTTGGGTGCTTGGGCGATGACGGTGATGTCGATGTTGGAGAGGGTGAGGTGGCGTTGTGCTAGTAGGGTGACGACGTGGCGGAGGAGGATGCGGCTGTCGATGTTTTTGTAGGTGGGGCTGGTGTCGGGGAAGTGGCCGCCGATGTCGCCGAGGCCTGCTGCGCCTAGGAGTGCGTCGCAGAGGGCGTGGATGAGTACGTCGCCGTCGGAGTGGGCGAGGAGGCCTTGGTGATAGGGGATGGTGACGCCGCCTAGGACTAAGGGACGGTTGTCGGTGAATTTGTGGGCGTCGTAGCCGTGGCCGATTCTCATGGTGTTTCTCTTGGTTATAACTAAAAAAGATGAGTGAAATGTGCTGCTAACTTTAGCATAGACATGTAAGTGTCACTCTGGGCGAGTGGGACGCAATCATTGCGGTGCGCTGGATTCCCGCCTTCGCGGGAATGACGGGTGTGCGCGGGAATGATGAGTGTGGGCCGGAATGACGGGGGTGGCGAGGGAGTGACGACTATCGGTTCGCAAATAGCGCCTAGTTCAAAAACAATGTCGCTAGAACAATGCCCCTAGCAATGACTCTGTTGACGCTGCAATAACAGCTCTGCGAGCGCGATGTCTTGCGGGTGGGTTATTTTAATGTTATCGGCGTGACCGGCAACCATTTGTGGTGCATGGCCTAGGCGCTCTATTGCTGCGGCTTCATCGGTGACGATGGTTTGATGTTGGATTGCGTTTTCAAGGGCGTGAGTGAGCATGTTCAGACGAAACATTTGTGGTGTGAGGGCTCGCCATAGCTGGCTGCGGTCGATGGTTGCGAGCACTTCGCCTGTCGCATTGGCGCGTTTGATAGTGTCGGCAACGGGAAGTCCGAGCAGGCCACCGATTGGATGGTGTTGCAACGTATCGATAAGTTGGTCTATGTCGGCATGACGCAGACAGGGGCGAACGGCGTCGTGGACTAAGGCCCAGTCATTGGGGTTGGCGTGCTCAGTCAGATGGTGCAGCGCGTTTAGCACCGAGTGGCAGCGTTCGACGCCGCCGTGGGTGACGAGTAATTTTTTGTTTAGAAGGAGCGGCAGTTTTGGCCAGTGCGGATCGTCTTTGGCGATGGCGATAACAATGCCGTGGATGCGCGGATGGGTGGATAAACAATGTAAGGTGTGCTCAATCACCGTTTTATCAAGCAACTTTAGATATTGCTTGGGTAGGCTGTTACCCATGCGCTTGCCGATGCCCGCGGCGGGGATGATGGCCCAGAATCTTGGCGCTTGTTGGCTCATTTATTCCTCGATCACCTGATAAAACACTTCGTCTTTTTTGATCATCCCCAATTCGCTGCGGGCGCGTTCTTCTACGGCGTCGAGGCCTTGTTTTAGATCTTGCACTTCGGCGTTGAGGGCTTGGTTGCGTTCGCGCAACGCCGCATTGTCTTTTTCTTGGATTTCGATGGCTTGATGAAAACGCCACACCTCGGACAGGCTACCGTTGCCGAACCAGAGTTTAATTTGGAGCAGCGCGAGAATAATTATCAGGGCTGCGATGAGCGTTTTCATGGCCTAGGTGTAATTGGATTGTAAAAGGGCCGGGATAAAATCGCCCCTCTCTCCCCTTTTACAAAGGGGAGAGTAAGAGGCATTAGAATTTTTGCCGCGCGAACGCGAAAAAATACTGAGCGCTGCATTCACGCGCTGCGGGTCCGCCTTATTTACTCGGTAAATTGTAAAAAGCGGCTTTGCCGGCGTAGCGAGCTTGGGTGCCGAGTTCGCTTTCGATACGTAATAGCTGGTTGTATTTGGCGATGCGATCCGTGCGCGAGAGCGAGCCAGTTTTGATTTGACCGGCATTGGTGGCCACGGCGAGATCAGCGATCGTGGTATCTTCGGTTTCGCCGGAGCGATGCGAAATGACGGCGGTGTAGCCGTTTTTCTGCGCCATGTCGATGGCGGCTATGGTTTCGGTGAGTGTGCCGATTTGGTTGAGCTTAATCAGGATTGAATTGCCGATACCTTTTTCGATGCCTTCGCGCAAAATCTGGACGTTAGTGACGAATAGATCATCACCCACGAGTTGCACGCGTTTGCCTAAACGCTGGGTCAGCAATGCCCATCCGGCCCAATCGTTTTCGGCCATGCCATCTTCGATGCTCAAGATAGGAAACTTATCTACCCAAGCTTCTAAATAGGCCACTAATTCCGCTGCTGTTAATTGTTTGCCTTCAGCGCTCAGGACATATTTATCATTTTTGTGAAACTCGGAACTGGCACAGTCTAGCCCGATGAAAATATCTTTGCCCGCTTTGTAGCCGGCTTTTTCCACGGCTTCGAGTATGACTTCAATAGCCGATTCATTGGACGGAAGATCCGGCGCGAAGCCGCCTTCATCGCCCACGGCTGTGCTCAAACCCTTTTGGTGCAATACCTTTTTTAAGGCATGAAATATCTCGGCACCGTAACGCAGCGCTTCCGAAAAACTGGGCGCGCCCACGGGCATGATCATGAATTCTTGCATGTCGACGCTGTTGTCGGCATGGGCGCCACCGTTGATGATGTTCATCATGGGGACGGGTAATAGAAAATCGGTCTTGCCACGCGCGAGGTAACGGTAGAGCGGCTGGTTTGCGTCTTGCGCTGAGGCTTTTGCCGCCGCGAGTGAGACCGCTAAAATTGCATTGGCGCCAAGGCGACTTTTGCTTGGGGTGCCGTCAAGCTCGCACATGAGTTTGTCGAGGTGCGCTTGGTCTGCGGCGTCCTGTCCTTTTAGTGCATTGCGAATTTCGCCATTGACGTTGGCGACGGCTTTGGTGACGCCTTTGCCTAGATAGCGTTGTGCATCACCGTCGCGCAGTTCGATGGCTTCGCGCGAGCCGGTGGAGGCGCCGGAGGGTACTGAAGCGCGGCCTTTTGCGCCCGACTGCAGGGTGACTTCGGCTTCGACGGTGGGGTTGCCGCGGGAGTCGATGATTTCACGGCTGTGGATTTGGGTGATTATTGACATTTATTGCTCCGCTAATGCGATAGGGTGTTTTGTGTTCTGTGTATACAGCTTGCTTCTGTGTTCTTATCTACTAAAGCCACTTATATTGAGTGGCCTTCGGCCAGTGTGATTGAATCGGGTTTGCTCACCCGAGGGCGCGTTACTTTTCTTTGAACGCTCAAAGAAAAGTAACCAAAAGAAAGCCGCCCCAGAGACGCTGCCCTTCGGGTGCCCTGCGCGCTTCAGGCACCGAGGAGGTTCATCCACAG
>JANPPH010000046.1:0-13802 GCA_031428395.1 Gammaproteobacteria bacterium | reverse complement strand
GCGTCTGCTGCTTCAATCGCGGGTACCAAGCCGCGTGTTTCGATCATGCCTAATGCAACACCATTTCTTTCATTCGCCATTTCGTACTCCTTAAATTTTCGTTTAAAAAAATACTTACTTGCCGGATTGGCCAGTGCTAGGGTTCCACTCATCGATAATGCCGCCGATGGTCAAATCGGTAAGAATCTTGTAATTGCCGGTGGCGTAGCGCGCGGCTGAGCCACCCAGAGTAAACACCCATGCACCCTCCGGCACACCCACCGGATCAGCTGCTACATTGAGCCGACCTTTGGCATCGCGCACAATTCGCAGGGAGATGCTATACAGGCCCGGCAAGCGGCGCGTCGCGACGAGGTCGGAAACTACTTGCATAATCTCCATTCAGTCATCCGACCAATGGTCGATGATGCCGACGATGGTGAGATCGCTGGGGAAATCCTTGCTGCCCGCCGCTTCACGTGCAGCGGAAGAGCCCACGCAAATCACCCAGTCACCAGGGATGCAACCCACCGCATCCACCGCGATGCTGCGTGAACCTCCTTTTTCTTTCACGACCAGCAGTGGGCGATGCCCCATTTCCTTAATCCGGTTGGTTGAAACTAGTGTTTTTTCAACCTGACAAATTTTCATCCTGTGCTCCGTAACGCTTAGGTTCCGCTTGCCTCGATTAACTCGATCGGGCTACCGGGTCGCTTGTCCTGTACCGTCATGCTGCTCACCAACAGGCCCTTCGCGGCCAACTCGCTATAACGCGATTCAATCGCTGCCTTGACCCGCCGGCAACGCTCCGCTGTGCGCTCGCGGCCACCTGGCACACGGCTGTCGTAGCGAAAATGAATCGCCAGCGGAATCGGCAAGCCGTGACGGACGTTCAGCTGCTTAAAAATCTTGATCCCCACATCCATATCTGGCGCGCCTTCTTCCACCGTATGCAGATGGGCAAAATACGCAAGGTTGCGCAATTGAAATTCTTCAAAGCCGTCGCCCACGCTGATAAAACGCTCGTTGTGGCCGATGTCGGGGTAACGTCCGCCCCAGTTGCTGCACACATATTGGATCTGCGACAAGTTGTTAATCAACAGCGTGGCAATCAGGCGCCGCATGCCTTCATGCGGCTCACCGTTACCGCCACCCCAGCCGCCTAAGGCGCTGGCCGCTTGAATCGCCTGGTACACCTTGAGCCGGGCAGTATTTTCGTCGTCGTTGACGGTCTGGCGATACAGCGTCTGGTTATCCACCGCGCGATACAAACTCATTTCGCCGTCCGCATCCGGCACATGTATTTTGATCGCATCGGTGTCGGTATCCACACCGATCAGTAAGATGTCGACCGATGCGCCGCAGCAGAAGCTATTTTCGATCGCTTGGCGGAACTCGCGCAGCCGCTCCAGTCCTTTCTCCGCTGCCCGCATCTCGTTACTGCCGTGGGCCGCACAGCCTTCGTGCGCCGGATCGGAACTGCTGGTGTGGTACACCACCATTTTCAGGTAGCGCGTCCCCGCGTCGGCCGTCACCGGGCGGCCTTCGCGAAAACGCATCAATTCAGTTTCAATCCAGCGTTCCACATTGGCGTCCACATCGAACATCGCACCGGCATAGGCTTTGCGATTGCGTATCGCCTCAGCGGGCAAGCGCAGGACATAGCGCACCAAGCCCTTCAAACGCCCGTCCGAGCAGGGCGAAATATCGACTGCGTGATAGCCACAATCCAGCAGGAACGACAGCGTCTCATCCACGTCCACCGCCTCCGGCGGATTTGCAACGCGGGTCTGTTCCGCCAAAAAGCGCAGCGTGCGCATCACGCTTTCGCCGTATAAGGCGCGCATATCCAGGTCGGCTACCCACGCATCGGCAAAAATGTGCGCAGGCAACTCAAAGCCGAGTTCTTGGCGAGCTATTGCTTGCGCCAGCTCGATAAAGTTCGGTGAATGCTGCAAGCCGGCAATGTGCTTCAATACCGGCACGATATTGGCGAAGCGCTCTTTGATGGTTTGCTCATGCGCCAACAAGCGCCGATTCTCCATCTCATTCGTCAACGGGTGGCGGCATAAACGTCCACTCTGCGTGGCGCACGCCAGATTGGGTTCCACTGCCGCCGTGTCGTTTGGCGCATATACCGGCTGCCGTCCTTGGAGCGCGCCGTTAGGCGTCCCCAGCCCAAACGCAGTAGGACGTCCAGTCATCGTGCTTGTGCTGCGCCCAGGTCGGTTGCGAGTATTCATTTTATTTAACCGCGCGCGCCGCCAGAGTAGGTGATAGTGGAACCGGTGGCAGCGTTACCGCTGCTGCCGGTGATTTTGCTCGGGGGCACTTGCAGATGCTCGCGATCCTTCATCGCCGGGACTTGCATCGCCATGCTGCGCTGATCGCCACGCAGGGTAGGGTTGCGTCGCCTAGCAGAGGTGCCTTCGGTGCCGGTAACGCCGCCGCCACGCTGCCAAGCGGCACCGGTGATGGCAAAACCTGCTTCACGGCCTTCTCCCGTCACACGGTTAGGAGGCGCGATGACTGGCGCTGCCTCTTTAGCGGCAGGCAGAGCGGCGTAGCTATCTTCCCGGTAGCGGAATTCCGGTGTACCCGAAACCAGTCCGGTGGCCAAATTGACTGGCCCAGTGATGCGGCCTTGCGCGCTAGAGGCGGCGCCGGTGATGCGGTTAAGTTGGCTTGCTTGTGCGCTACGCGCCGGAGACACTATGCTGAAGTTGCTTTGCACGGGTGTTGCAACGCTCGCCACGGCTACCTTGCTGCGGTCGGCAGGGCCGCGCGTTAAATGATGCTGGCTCATGCCCACCGCGCCAGATAGCGCATGCTGTGCGCCGTCCGAATAAGGTGTGCCGCTTAAGCGCTGCGCTTCGCCGCGGGCTCTCCCCGTGACTTTATGTTCAGCGCCTTGGCGTACCCCGGTCATGCTCGCGCCGGCGGCGCCACGCGGTGTGGCAACGCGTTCTCGCGAAGCGGCGAGGCGATCAGCCATGCAATATTCTGTATATTGGCCGGGACCGATGTATTCGGTACCGGAGATTGGTTGGCATCCGCCATATTCATCGCCGGTTACTTTTGGGTTGTGCTCCACCGTCGTGCCGGAAACCAGCTGGTCGCGCCAAGTGCGGGACACAGTGATTTTTTCCGGTGTTAATACCGGTTCACGGTTGCAACCTTGATATTGTTCCAGCCCGGCATACTCAGTACCGGTTACGCTGCTGCAAGCGCCGTAATCGCTGCCGGTTACTAAAGCGCCAGCGGCTACGTTGGTTCCCGTCACCGGGCGCTCGCGCACCGTACTCATCACGCTCACTTTGTGCGGCACGCCGCTGCCTTGGCAAACACTGCCAGACATATGTGGTTGGTAGTATTGGCTGCCAGTCAGCTTGAGGCAGGCGCCGGGTTCGTCGCCGGTGACTTTCGTGCTGCGACCTACTTCAGTGCCAGAGACATGTTGCCCGGCGCGTGTCGCGGACACGCCCACTTTGGCCGGGCTGGGTGAGGGTTTATTTTAGCAAAAAGATTCGAATTGTTCTGAGCTGATATATTCGTTGCCGGTCACGCTCTTGCAAGCGCCTTGCTCATCACCCGTTACCTGCACGCTGCGACCGACTTCGGTGCCGCTCACACGCTGGCCGCGACTGGTGCTGCCGCTGCTCACTTTGGCAGGGGCGGGCGACGGTATCGTTGCGCATAATTGGGCATACTGTTCCGTGCCGATGTATTCGGTGCCGGTGATCGCCCGGCAACCACCGGTTTCGATGCCCGTAACCTTGCCACTGCGTTCTACCTGCGTACCGGTAATTAAGGTGCCGCGTAAGGTGCTGCCCTCTGCCACTTTGGCCGGTGCAGCGGCTGTGGTTCGTACTCGCCCCGTGGGCCGGCAGGCGGGACTATTGCCGCGACCGTTGTGGCATAGCTCTTCGCGCCGTGCCTGAGCCGCTGCGCGGCCACTTAAACCATTTTCTGCGCTGGTTCTATTGCCATTGCGGCGTGCGCCGCTTTGTCTCGCGAATGGTTTACCCTGGGCTGGCTTGCCTTGGCTTGAGAGCTTGCGGCGCCGTTCTTGGCACAGCTGGCGCACGCTGGAAGGGCTAGATGGCTCTGCTTCTATCAAGGAACACACTGCGTCGAGCGTTGGCTGCTCGGCGGCATGGGTACAGCCGCAGTCGTCCGCGCTAACAGCCTTGTTATCAGTTGGGTCGTTAGTCGGGCTGGCGAGCGCTGGCTCCACGCGCGTAAGCGTGGTGGGGCGAACTCCGGGCTTTGCCTTTAGCATCTGCCCTGCGCCTGTCTTACCGCCGCGTGACATCGCCTGACGGCGCGCACGCGAGAGTGTGCGGCCATCCGCACCATCGGATACGGAACCTTTATTTTCTGCCTTAGCGTCGCTCATGCTTTACCCTCCCAATTTTAATCGGCAATTTCCATCGGCGAGCCTGTGCCGAATCTGTCAAAACCGGATTACCGCCCGCGAAACACCACGAAAGAGCTGCCCTGGCTCTGCGAATAGTTGTCGTAGCCGATCAGACGCACGTGGTTGTTGGGGTGCGCGCGGTGGCAGGCTTCCAGTTCGGCGATAATGACATCCACCGATTGCTCGCCGAACATGGGCAGCTTCCACATGTACCAGTAGTAGTTAAAGGCGCGCGCAGGCTCCACGTGTTCGATAGCAGGGTTCCAGCCCTGGGTCACAATGTAGGCAATCTGACGGCGCATTTTCTCCGGCGTCATGGCCGGCAAATACGAAAAGGTTTCATACTTGGGTGTTGATTTATAATCTTGAATATCAGCCATTTTGTTTTCCTTCCTTTCCTTTAAACGCTTAACGAGGTATCGCTTAATTTTCCGGGCGGCCACGCGCTGCGAGAGTTTTCATTTATGCTCAAGAGCATTACAAACCAAAAATTAGCGGTTCACCACATCCAGCTTGTCCACGGTATCGAACTCGAACTTGATCTCTTTCCAGGTTTCCATGGCGATCTTGAGTTCTGGGCTGTCCTTGGCGGCATTGGTTAGAATCTCTTTGCCTTCTTTTTCGATTTCGCGGCCTTCATTGCGCGCTTCGACACAGGCTTCTAGCGCGACGCGGTTGGCCGCGGCACCGGCAGCGTTGCCCCAAGGATGGCCGAGTGTTCCGCCACCGAATTGCAGGACCGAGTCATCGCCGAAAATGTTCACCAAAGCCGGCATGTGCCAAACGTGAATACCGCCAGACGCGACTGGGAATACGCCGGGCATGGAGCCCCAGTCCTGATCGAAAAACACGCCGCGTGAGCGGTCTTCGGGAATGAAAGATTCGCGCATCAAGTCTACGAAGCCCAAGGTCGGCGCACGGTCGCCTTCAAGCTTGCCCACCACGGTGCCGGAGTGCAGGTGGTCGCCGCCGGACAAACGCAGGACTTTGGCTAGCACACGGAAGTGAATACCGTGGTGCGGGTTGCGGTCGATCACAGCGTGCATGGCGCGGTGAATGTGCAGCAACATGCCGTTCTTGCGGCACCAGTTGGCCAGGCTGGTGTTGACCATAAAGCCGCCAGTGATGTAGTCGTGCATGATGATGACGGCGCCGATTTCTTTGGCATATTCGGCACGCTCCATCATTTGTTCAAAAGTCGGTGCGGTCACATTCAGATAGTGACCCTTGCGCTCGCCGGTTTCGGCTTGGGCAGACAGCGTGGCATCTTGCACAAACAAGAAGCGGTCACGCCAACGCATGAAAGGCTGACTATTGATGTTCTCGTCGTCCTTGGTGAAATCCAAACCACCGCGCAGAACCTCGTACACCGCACGACCGTAGTTTTTCGCGGACAGGCCAAGCTTGGGCTTAATGGTGCAACCCAGCAGCGGACGTCCGTATTTGTTCATCTTGTCGCGCTCAACTTGAATGCCGTGGGGCGGGCCGCCACAGGTTTTCACGTAAGCGATGGGGAAGCGCACGTCCTCAAGGCGCAGGGCGCGCAGGGCTTTGAAGCCGAACACGTTGCCTACCAATGAGGTGAATACGTTGACCACGGAACCCTCTTCGAATAAATCGATTGGGTAAGCAACGAAGGCATAGAAGCAAGTATCATCGCCGGGCACGTCCTCGATGCGGTAGGCTCGGCCCTTGTAATAATCCATATCGGTCAACAGATCGGTCCACACCGTGGTCCAGGTGCCGGTGGAGGATTCAGCGGCGACGGCTGCGGCGACTTCTTCACGGTCCACGCCCGCTTGCGGGGTAATTTTGAAACACGCCAGGATGTCGGTATCCAGGGGTACATAATCTGGCATCCAGTAGTTCTGCCGATATTCCTTAACACCTGCACTAAATTTTTTGACACTCATCACCATCTCCTTTCAGATCCAGCAGAAGCCAGAATTAAAAACACGCCCACTTATATTAGTCTAAATACAGCAGTTGGTATGACTATAGATACATACAATCATATTTAATAATTAATAATAGTTATTGTAAGTATACTTTATTATGTATGGACTGAAAGGAGTGTCATGCGGGAAAACAAGATTTTTTTGAGAAGGAGTAACGATGAAGAACTTCACTTTTAGGCAACTCAAGCTGCTCGAAGCGGTCGCCCGCAACTCAAGTTTTACCCGCGCCTCGGAGGAGTTGCACCTGACTCAGCCTGCTGTTTCCACCCAGATCAAGCAACTCGAGGACGAAGTAGGCATGCCGCTGTTTGAACACCTGGGTAAAAAGATTTTTCTCACGGCGGCGGGACGTGAAATGTATGCATTCAGTCGCACCATTGCCCAACAATTCACCGATATCCGCACGGTTCTGGAGGAAATGAAGGGCATCCAGCGCGGCAACCTCAGCATCGCAGTCACCAGTACGGCGGAATATTTCGCCCCATACTTGCTGGCGGCATTCTGCAATCAACACCCCGGGATTACCGTTAATCTGAACGTAACAAACCGGGAAGTGATTCTGCGGGAATTGGCTGACAACATTCCAGATATGGCAATTATGGGCAGTCCGCCGAAGGGGACGTCCTTGGTAGCTAACTCCTTCATGAGCAATCCGCTGGTGGTTATCGCCCCCCCAGAACATCCCCTGGCCCATGGCGGCCGCATTACATTGTGCCAGCTGCTGGAAGAAAGCTTTATCGTCCGCGAGCGGGGGTCGGGTACGCGCACCGCCATCGAGCGCTTCCTGGAGCAGCACGGCCAGGTTATGAACGCGACGATGGAGATGAGTCGCAACGAAGCCATTAAACACGCCGTAATGGCGGGGTTGGGACTTGGTATCGTGTCGGTTCATACCCTGGAAATGGAATTTAAACTGGGGCGGCTGGTAATGCTGAATGTGGAAGGCTTTCCCATCGTCAAGGACTGGTACATCGTGCATCGAGAGGGAAAGCGCTTTTCCGCCGCGGCCCAGGCTTTCAAGGAGTTCGTGTTAAACGAGGGGTGTAGTCTCATCAAGGTCCCGCAGCCCGGCGACGCCGGTAACCGCAAGCGCGGCTGAGATATTTATGGTTTGCCCCTCACAAAATTTGGATCAATTGGTAATACAGCGGTATCCCGAGTACGACGTTGAACGGGAAAGTGAGTGCCAGCGCCATGCCGAAGTAGAGTCCCGGATTTGCCTCCGGAATGGCGACGCGAACCACCGCCGGCACCACGATATAGGAGGCACTCGCCGCGAGCACCGCGAGCATCAGCGTATCCCCCGCTGATAAACCGGCGAGATGGGACAGGGTGATAACGATCACTGCGTTGACCATTGGTACCAGGAAGGCAAAGGCGATCAGGAATGGCCCGACACCCTTCATCTCGCGGATGCGCCGGGCGACCAGAATTCCCATCTCCAACAGGAAAAAGGCTAACAAGCCCTTAAACAGGTCGCCGGTGAAAGGTTTCATGACCTTATAGCCGTCCGCCCCCACGATAACGCCGATCAACAGACTCCCCATCAGCAACAGGATTGCCCCGTCGGTGAACGACTCGTGCAGGATTTTCTTCAATGAAAACGAACTGTTACTCTTCCCAACGTTCGTCGCCGCTGCGCCCGTGCCTTGCTTCGCCAGACTCGCGCGCGTCATGGCGGCAAGCGCCACCGCCATGATGACGGCAGGAGCCTCCATGATCACCAGCGCCACCGCCATGTACCCGCCGTGTTCAATACCCTGGTTGTCGAGAAATTGACCGGCGGCAATAAAGGTCACTGCACTCACTGAGCCATAAGTTGCCGCAATGGCGGCGGCGTTGAAGCCGTCGAGCTTACGGCGCAGCAGGGGGAAGGTGTACAGCGGGACAAGGAAGGCCATGAGCAGTGCGATCGAAAGCCCGATCATCATCTCCATATGGATGCCGCTCTCGCTCAAGGCTACACCCCCCTTGATACCTATCGCCATAAGCAAATACAAGGACAGGAATTTGGCGACAGGAGCCGGTATTTCCAGATTAGATCGCACCAGCGCGGCAAATATTCCCAGAAAAAAGAATAAGATGGCGGGGTCGAGCAGAGTGGCAAATAATTTTATGTCCATAGTTCGTCTTTCTTATTTATCTATATGTATATCTATTAGGATTTCTCGGTGCGGCGGTCACTTCCGGCATCCCTGCCTCACGCGCCGTGCATGGATGCACAAGTGTCGCCAGAGGCAGGATGCCGGGAGCGACCGACACTGGCACGTCCTGTGCGCCGGATTCGTACCCGAGGTAGCCCCATCCAGTTACGGTGCTAGTTCGTGGATGCGCCGGCGGCATTCTTGCGCGGCAGGATCGAGATGTCCGCCACGATCGCCTTAATCCGGTAGCCCCGGTTCATCATGTCTTCGATATCATCGAGCACGGTGATCAATCGAGCCTCCGAGAGAATAATATAAATCAGGATATTGGAGTCGCCGTAGAGCATACCCGACTGAATCCCGGAAGAGCCGGCCCCGCTGGCCTGCACCACGGTATAGCCGCCGACACCGCGCTGACACACCGCCTCGATAATCATTTTTTCGAATGAGCGTGAGGTGATGATGGTCAGTAATTTTTTCTGTTCCAGCCGTCTCATGTGTTTAGTCTCCAAGCAGGTTTGTGGTTTGATTCTCACGTTATGCGGGTCGTAGGGGACGAAGCTTGGCGCTAGGAGCATCCAGTGCGCACACCCCTTCGTAAATTGCGCTCAACGCCATGTCTTCGGTTCTAAAAAAATTTCCCGTGCCAATAGTGGCGCCCAGCCCGCCAATGATCGCCGAGATTAGTCCCGTGACCGGCGGCGCACCGGAGGCAATCGCGGTTCCCGGCGACAACGGCAGCGACACCAAAGCAACCTGCAGACCGGTCTACAGATCATGGCGCCAGAGCTTTATCCCTTTTATTCCGTTTTGCGGTTTTTCAGAAACGCCAGGGGGATTGTTCATGAGCGACGCCTTGATAAGGGTAGAAACCTGGATTAATGACGCAACAGTGGATTTACACAGCACCATCTCGGATCATGCCATTCGGCGTGGAGGTGGGTCAACCGGCTCAGATTGGACAATTCCATGGACATACTGCCCCGTTGATGTTTACAAGGCCAGTCTAATCTGGAAATAACAAAACAATAATTAATCTTTTTTACCATATGCATTCATTTTCATGAATGCATATGGTGTTCTGTTAAGCCAATTCTGGCTCCCTGCGTGACCAAATTTGGGTTGCGTTGATGGATTGCTGGAATATGAACGCGACGATGGGGATGAGCCGCAACGAAGCCATTAAACCCAGATTTTCCATTAGCCTCGTAACGAGGGTGCGCAAGGTGTTGAAGAGGGGCGAGAAAAGATGAAAAACAGTCGGAGGCGTAGTCACTCTACGGTCACAGACTGTTTTTCATCTTTTCTCGCGCAGATTCAGGGCTTTGTGCGGCCGCAGTAGAGTGATAATGGAAAATCTGGGTTAAACACGCCGTAATGGCGGGGCTGGGACTTGGTGTCGTATCGGTTCATCCCCTAGGATCCGCAGCCCGGCGACGCCGGGTAAGCGGGTCCGTGCTTGTCACTGTGGGCCTGTGGCTTACGCATGCCGCCCGCTGATTTGGGCGAAAAAGGTCAGCAATTCAATCGCCTCGGGCGGTTCGAGCTGCTGGTTGGGACGGAAGGCGAGTAACACATTGTCGCGTATCTCGACATAGAAGCCCGGATGGTCGAGTAGCAGGCGTTCGAGTTCCGGTCCAACAAAGGCAAGTGCCCGTGCTGGATCCTGCGCGTAGAGACGGTAGCGCCGGGCGAAAGCCGGACGATCCGTCAGATCCGCCTCCTGATACTCGACCAGGTAGCGCTCAAGGTAGTCTCCGGGCGTGATCGCAAAATTGGGCAATGGCACCATCTCGCTAATCTTAAGGGTCGCTCCCTGCACCCTTTCTCCCGCGATACTAGCAGAACCCTTCGCTATCTCTCTTCCCTGTGCATCGCAGTGCAGCTGGATGAGCGTGTGTCGGTACTCCGAATAATAATCCGGGGCGGCGGTATGGCTGTAATCGAAGAGTTTAACTTGGCAATCCTGATAGACCCCGGTCATTACATTGCTCTCCTGGCGGTTGCTCCCACGACGCAGGTAAACGAAGTCGTGGTTGTTGAGCGTAGCCACTGTGTCAGGCGCAAACTGAAAGCCATAAAGCCGCGCCACATTAGCCATTTGCTGCTCGCGAGCCGATACCCGGGCCTTCTCCTTGCCGAGTTTTGCGTCATGCATGCGCGCCGACAGCGGGTGGCGGGTGAACTGGTAGAAGTTGTCAAGACCTTGCATTTCAAACGGCCGGCCCGCGTGCAGGCACGTTTCCTCGAACTGGTGCAGGTATTCCATTGCCGTGTGATCAATAATGCGGCCGGATTCAGTGATGACGAGAGTTATGCTCGCGTCCGGTGGGATCGAGCGCAGCAGTTTGTCGAGCGGCAGCAAGTTGAAGCACACCAGTGAGCCGAGCGAGATGCGGTAGTGCGGTGGCCCTTCCGTGCCATTTTCCACCTTGACCTTGATCACCGGGCAGCGGAAGAAGCTTATTAGATTTTCCCCCAGCAGCTTGAATGCGTGGGTGAAGGTGAGCCGCCCAGTCAGCACTGCGCGCAGCAACGGTGTGAGCAGATATGCGAGTAGTGCGATTTCCGCGGCGACGCCAAGCAGGATGCCGACTAACAGATCGGTGGCAAGAATTGCCGCGATCGTCACCACAAAAATCACAATCTGGTCGCGTCCTATGGCGTAAGTTTTACTGAATACGCGGATCTCGCACAGCCGCCAGCCGACATAAACCAGGATCGCGCCGATGGCCGCGAGCGGGATGCGGCTGATCAAGTCTTTGGCAAGGAACAAAAACACAACCAGGAACACCGCATTGTAGAAGTTAGCCCATAAGGTGCGTCCGCCGGCGTCAATGTTGACGCGACTCTTGACACCGCCGGGGATGATGGTGAGCCCGCCGAAGATGCTGGACAGCGAGTTCGACACACCCATGGCGCGCAGCGTCACATTGGGATCCGATTTGCGCTGGTAGGGGTCTATCTTGTCCACTGCGGCGATGGTCGCGAGCGATTCGATACCGTCAATGAGAGTGAGCGTAATCACCACCAGCAGTATGCTCCACCACAGATCGGCGTTGTTCCACACCGCATCGAAGGCCGGCAAGGTGATGCCGTGCTCGATGATATTCTGCGGCATGCTGATCAGATACTTTGGATCTAGCTGCAACAGGTAGCCAAGCCCAATGCCGACGCCTGCCACAGATAGCGGCGCCGGGATGCGCCGTAGCCAAGCATGGCGTGTGCGATTGAGGTAGAACATCATAAACAGGCAGATGCCGCCGATCAGCGCAATTGCCGTATCGATCCTAAGGAAGCTTGCAGGCAAATTCGTAATCGTCACCAGCATGCTCTTCGCGGGTGGCACGAAATCGCCCAGCAGCGCCGGAATCTGCTTGACAATAATCATGATGCCGATCGCTGCTAGCATCGCCTCGACCACCGTCACCGGCAGGAACAGCGCGAAGCGTCCGGCCTTGAGCAGGCTCAGCACGATCTGCGCCAAACCGGTGAGGAAGATCGCCACCAGTAGCAGCGGATAACCCGCAGCGAGATCGCCATCGCCGAGTAGAATCATGCCGGCGAGCAGTGCCGGGGCGAGCCCCGCTGCGGGTCCGCTGATGGTTACATAGGCGCCGCCCAGGAACGGGAAGATCAGCCCGGCGATGATCGCCGAGACCAGGCCCGTGACCGGTGGTGCGCCGGAGGCAATCGCGATGCCCAGCGACAAGGGCAGCGACACCAAGGCCACCTGCAGCCCGGCCAGCAGGTCATAACGCCAGTGTTGTAAACCTTTTATCCCGTTTTGCGGTTTTTCAGAAACGCCGGGAGGATTGTTCATGAGCGACGCCTTAAAAGGGTAGAAACCTGGATTAATGACGAAACAGCGGATTTATACAGCATTATCTCGGCTCATGCCATCCGGCGTGGGGGTGGTCGGCTCAGACTAGACAATTCCATGGATATACCCGCCCCGTTGATGCTTACAAGGCCAGTCTAATCTGGAAGTAACAAAGCAATAATTAATCTTTTTTACCATATGCATTCATTTTCATGAATGCTATCGTGTTCTGTTAAGCCAATTCTGGCTCCCTGCGTGACCAAATTTGAGTTGCATTTCTGGAAGCTACCTGGGATGCCCGCGGTTTGCAGTAGCACACCCACTAAACTCACTCGCTCAAACCCGGTATCGCCTTCACTGCCTCCATGTCGCAGGTGGCTGAACCCTCGCCGTATTTGTCTGCCAAGTAAACGAGGATTGCATTTAACCCAGATTTTCCATTAGCCCTCTACTGCGGCCGCGCAACGCACTGAATCTGCGCGAGAAAAGAAGAAAAACAGTCTGTCACCGTAGAGTGACTACGCCTCCGACTGTTTTTCTTCTTTTCCCGCCCCTCTTCAGCACCTTGCACGCCCTCGCTACGAGGCTAATGGAAAATCTGGGTTTAACGTCGAGTAGCTAACAACATTCTGTTGCCACGGTATTTGCGCACCGAAGGTGTTGCCCATCTTTACGATTTCCTTAGCCCACACCGCACAGCTCAATGTTGGCTGACTTGTTGTGTAATCGACGGAGTGGCACTCACTACAGACCTCCTGGGCGATTGCCGGGTTGCCGGGTTGCCTTTGCTGAATGTGCTGGTATCTAAATTGTCGATCACTATGGTTTTAGGTCGTTTGCTCAGCTCTTTCGCATCGGCCAGAGTAACGCTGCTCGCGACTAGCATCATAGCAACACCCGCCCTCAACCATGCATTTCTTTTCAATAATTTAGTCATCATCGTTCCCTGATTAAATGGATGAAACAGCAGTCACCTTGACAGTCTCAATCACGTTGCGCAGGTAACCTTTCGGATTCCAATTTTGGCTCGCATCGCTCAGCTGGGTTTCACCGGACTTGGCGACCGCCTTTACTTGAAGACTGTAAACGTCATCTACCGGCGGAGAGAAGCTAGCCTCCCACATACGGAACGAGTATCGACCGAGGTCTTTTCCAAGCTCTGCGTTACGCCAAGTGGCTCCACCATCGGCAGAGAAATGAACAGTTTCGATGCCTGAGCCAGCATCAAAAGCAAAACCTTTCACTTTAATCTTTTTACGTGACCGCACCGTCGCCCCTTTCATATGACTGGTAATGAAAGAGCGCACCCTAAATGTGGTGATCGGTTTCCAAGGTCCCGGCCAAGCAATGCCCTTAGGGATATAGCCGCTGCCGTTATCAGGGATGCGGTTGCAGTACCCATGTAGAACATTTTGGAGAGGCCATCGCTCTCGGAGAGGATGATTTCGTTGACGTGTTTAACCCAGTAGGTACCGAAC
>JANPPH010000045.1:0-2852 GCA_031428395.1 Gammaproteobacteria bacterium | reverse complement strand
GTGAAGCAGTATTCAGAAATTACTGGGTTGATGTGTGGCCCGGGCGCGCTTGAATCTGTTCTCGACTACTACGGCCCAGATATTAGCCAACGTGCAATGTCGAATGTTGCGCGCACCTCATCCATTGGCACCTATGTGCAGGATATTGTCCGTACCGGACACTTTAGCAAACTCAGTGCCGCACAAGGCCGATTTTATCCGAATGCCATTCCAAAAGCAGGTTTTGTCGAGCGGCCCTTGGGTTATGCAGCTTTCGGGCATGCGCAAGACACGCCTTGGCTGGAAGAGCTTAAAAATCTGGTAGCGCAGGATATTCCAGTTATTATGTTAATGCTTTTTAGTCCCGACCCCGATAGTGGCGGCCATTATCGGGTATTGGTAGGTTATGACGACACGCGCGGCGAGGCGTATTTTATTGATCCCTGGGGCCGCGACCTTATACATGTTACCAACGCCGACGGTACTATTACTTGGACATACCGGGATGTAGTCACTGCTTGGAATTATCCGCAATATGGTACACCTCTACCTTATTTCGCCGCAGCCATCATGCCGTGGAAAGTTGATGTCACTATTGAAGGTGCAATAGAAGTCGGGAATCAGGTTACTGTGACCGCAAACACACATTATCCTTGCCCAAGGCCGTTCAATTGCAGCAGCTATCCAGCGGCTGCTAGCAGTTTAATACTCGACCTGCCACCTAGTATGCGACTCATCACGCGCAATTCAGACATCGCGATAGGCAATCTACCTGCTGGTGGCTCTGCAACGGCCAGTTGGCGAGTGGCGATAGACGCTCAACCTAATGGGCAAGCCTTAGCGGTGACAGGTTCTGGCACAGTAAGCGGTTGGATGCCGGAAGCGCATTGGGCTGGCGATAAGGTTTATTACCCCGCCTATGTTTATGACGACCGTATTGGTGGCCGCGCAGAATTGAAGTTTTAGTTATACGGCTCGCCTCTCTAAATAAAGAGGAACGTAGTGGGGGAGATCTGAGGCACGACAGTTGTAGACTCAAATCTTCCCGCTTTCCTTTCATGTCGAGCCAATCTAGGCTCAGAATCATGCAATCTCTAGTGTGAATATTCCACACACCCAGCCAGCAATATCTCACTTCTTAGTAAAGCTTGCTCCGTTAGCATGGCGTCCGGTTGGTGCACTTAATCAAAGCGCACAAGCGCAATGAGGCACTACGATCCATAGCCAATCTGGCTCTATATAGACAAAGGAGAATGTCATGAAAAAAGGGACGCATGTTTTAGTCGCAGCCATCGCATTGTCGATGGTTGTAGGTGCTGGCTCGGCTGTTGCCGTTCAACCTGCAGGTGTTGCAAATTTGGTGGGCACCTGGGTGAATGCTAATGCCGCAACAGGTGGCACCGTGAAAGTGGTGATCACTAATGATGCGACTGGGTTCAAAGTCCACACGTATGGCGCTTGCAGCCCCACCCCCTGTGATCACGGCACAGTTAGCGCGTTACGCTTTAGCAAGACCGTGTCTTCGACTGTCGCCCACGGACTGAGCGCACAATACAACTTCGGTTTCTCGACTGTGCAAGTGACCGCACAGCGCATATATGACATTGACGGTGCAAATTTCCTTGAACTTGAAAGTCGCACTCGCTTTGCTGCGGGTGATACCCGTCGAGACTATATGAGAGCTGAATTGTTTATTAGGCAGTAATTTTTCAGCAAGGATGCGTCGCAGTACCCGAGGCACTGGGTACTGCACTTTCCGGGAAGGTATCGGATGACAGGTTTGTCAAAGCGTAAAATGATAAGTTGGGTGTGTGGCTGCACCGCAGCGCTCCTGGTCGCGATTTTTTTAATGCCAGCCGCTGAAAAGGCTGAGCCAAGTATAAGTCTTAACACAATAAGCCAATCTCTGCGGAGCGTAAGCGCTGGCACGATAAGCGCGACACACAGCGTAGTCGAGCGGCACGTCGTTACGCCACCAGACAGTCCAAGCGTGATTACCGAAAACCCCGCCGATCTTTTTAACGCACTCTTCAGCCCAAACCCCGAGGCGCGTCTCAAGGCACTGGACTCAATTTGGCAGTTTCCGGCCGCATGGATTGATAGCGGCGAATTAACCAACCGCCTTGAAAATATGGCGATAGACGACGATTCGCGCATCGCTGAGCAAGCTCAGCTTGTGCTCCTGCATCTTGCAAATTTGCGCAGCGCCGAAGACCAACAAAAGGGCCAGCTTCGACAGGATGGTCAATCAATAGGGTTAGTGTTGGAGCCGGAACCCGTCCGCACCGGTGGAATGACCGACGAGGAATTGGCAACAGCAGCGATGGCTGTTGCAGGCGAGCCAGGCTATTTCAGTCGTTTGCGAGAACGCGCGTTACACCATACCGATCCGGATGTTCGCATGCGGGCTGTCGAAGAAGCGATGACTCGGCACGACGAACGGGTTGTAAGTTTGCTGGCAGAAGCCATGCGCGACGACTTTGCTAATATTCGCATGTTGGCGGTGGACGGACTCGCGCAGATTTCTGCGAAAGGTGCGGGAGATTCCCAACAAATAATGGCCATTTTGGAAAGAGCCGCGGTGGATATGGATCAAGCTGTGGCAGAATTGGCGCAGCAGGTTATTAAAGATCAAGCAACGCAGTCGGGCCAAAGCGAGCGCTAAACCCGCATTCGCATCCTCCTAACACCACAAGTACATAAACGTCGCGACACACGTTATACTGCGCCTTTGCTTATTCGATTGAAGGCCGTATTGGCATGTCAAATTACGATGTCGCAACGTTTCAAGGCCTCATCCTAGGTCTGCAACACTACTGGTCTAGCCACGGTTGCGTGTTATTGCAGCCCTATGACATGGAAGTCGGCGCGGG
>JANPPH010000044.1:0-5366 GCA_031428395.1 Gammaproteobacteria bacterium | reverse complement strand
GGCTTGCCCCTTTTGTTGCTCATCCACAATCAGCCGATTGATTGGTTGCCTATCATCGGGGCGCATCTGTTGTTTTTTTCCGCCTTAACGTTGCGCACTCGGTTGAACAACGTGGATTGGGGGTATTTGAAGAAATCAGCCTTATTGATTATTCCTTCGGCATTGGTTGGTGTGTTGGGTCTGTTGAATCTGCCCAACGACTGGCTGGTAGTTTTCATCTACTCGGTCACGCTCTTTTATGCGATTACTTGGGTAATGAACTGGGCCGTCCTCAGTAACAGCAAAGTGTTGGATAAATTTTTGCTCATCATTGGCGGCTATGTCGCGGGCATTTCACTCACCGGCGCGCCGCTGATGTATGCAGTCTTCATGCGTAACGTGGCGGCGACGCAGTTGCGCAATACTCTGTTTGTGTTGTGGTTCGTGTTGGTCGCTATCAAAATGAGCACATTCGCCGCCGTCGGCGTTAATTTGCACCTGTGGACGGCGCTTGCATTCTTACCCGTTGTAGCCGTTGGCCACTACCTCGGTTTAAAAGCCCACGACAAAATTTTAGAAAACGACCTGCATTTCAAACGCGTGATCGGTGGGGCGCTAATCGTGATTAGTGTGTTGGGGTTGTGGAGTGCTAGGTAGTAGTGTCTGCTGTGCCTTATGCGGACATTCATCACCCTGCGATTTCCGATTTTATCCTATGAAGATCAATCATATTACTTCGCAAATAGATTTCAGCCACGTCCATAAATAAAACACTTGCGCCCCCCTCGCCTGTGCAGCGACTATAGCGCAACTCCATGCTGTGTATTCGTCTCATGAGCGAACAAGAACTCATATCAAAACTTATCGAGGGCGATGAAGCCGCGTTTCGCGAGGTCGTGCGTACGTTGCATGTGCCGATGACTTATGTAGCACGTGCGATTGTGGGTCAGGATTCGGCGGCGGATGTGGTTCAAGATGCTTGGGTCATGGCGATTAAGGCGCTGCCGAGTTTTGAGCGGCGTTCGAGTTTAAAAACGTGGATATTAAGCATTGTTGCTAATGCGGCTAAAGCGCGTCTTCGTAAGGAGGGGCGGATGATTGCGATGGGTGATGCCCAGGATGTCGAGAACGCTGGCCTGAGTAATCACCGCTTTTTGGGAGATGGCCGTTGGGCTGATCCGCCACGCGTGTGGCATGCGGATACGCCGGAGCGCATTCTGGCGAGCGAGCAATTGCGCACTCAAATATTTAAGGCCATCGACGAATTGCCCGAGAATCAACGAGCGGTTTTGGTGCTGCGCGATATCGAAGAGGTGGAGTTTAGCGAAATTTGTAACATTTTGGATATTTCTGAATCCAATTGTAGGGTCTTGTTGCACCGTGCTCGCACGCGTCTGTGGCAGATCATCGACACACTACAATCGAGGTAAACTGCGTGTTTAGTTGTCGTGATATGCATAAAATGACGAGCGACTATCTCGATAAGCGCCTAACGTTCATGCAGCGCATGAAATTTCGTCTGCATATCTTTATGTGCCATAGTTGCAGGCGTTTCGTCGATCAAATTTGCGCCACGATACGCACCCTTCGTAATCTCTCGTCTACCGAACTTTCGCCGCAAGTGGTAGACGCGCAAGTCGAGTGGCTTCTCAAGCAGCGTGACGATAAGCCTTAGCCATGGCACGCGGCATTTTTTACGTTCGATGTAACAAATCTTCTCCTCGCGCATCTACGTTAAGTACGCCTATACGTTAACCTGACACTAAGGTTTTGCGTTTCAGCCTACATTCATGTTTTCTCTGACACACTACAGTATTTGTTGAGGACAGTTTATGAACGGAAATAAGACGATAATTCATTCGGCCATTGCGGGACTTCTGGCAATGGGCATGATGAGTGCGACGCAAGCCGAGGATATGGCTGGCGGCATGAAAAAAATGGACATGAGCAAGATGGAAAAATGCTACGGCATCGTCAAGGCAGGCAAAAACGACTGCAAAACAAGTAGCAGTTCCTGCGCTGGCACGTCAGAAAAGGACAATAAGCCCACCGCTTTTTTAGCAGTCCCTAAAGGGACTTGCGAAAGAATTACTGGCGGTAACTTAGAGCCCAAAGCCGGCTAGGACAGGGTGCAAAATTCGCTGTTTAGCCCAGTCAGCGTACCGATTCCGTCACAGGCAGGCATTGGGCTGCGGGCGGAGCACTATCACGACGTGCTGGAGCAACGCCCGCCGGTAGGTTGGATGGAAGTGCATAGCGAGAATTATTTCGGCGCGGGTGGACGTCCATTGCATTATCTGGATCGAATCCGCGCCGATTATCCTATCAGCCTGCATGGGGTGGGGTTGTCGCTGGGTTCCACGGATCCTCTAAGCGAGAAGCACTTACAGAAACTCAAAACGCTAGTACAGCGCTGTGAGCCGATACTGGTTTCCGAACATCTTTCCTGGGGCTCTGTGGGCGGCCGCTATTTCAACGACCTGCTGCCGTTACCGTACCGCGACGATACCCTGGAACACATGGTCGCACGCGTCAGCCAGGTGCAAGATTATTTGCAACGTCCTATCCTTATCGAGAATCTGTCCAGCTATTTGCAATTTGATTCCTCAGACATTCCCGAGTGGGAGTTTCTTGCTGCACTGGCTCAGCGCTCAGGCTGCGGCTTATTGCTTGACGCAAATAACATCTATGTCAGCGCGCGTAATCACGGTTTTAATGCGCAGGATTTTTTGCGCGGGATTCCGCAGCACTTGGTTGGAGAGATTCATCTTGCCGGACACTCCATCAAAACATTTGATGATGGCGAGCTACTTATTGATACGCACGACCAGCGTGTCTCTGCGGGGGTGTGGTCGTTATATCGCGATGCGGTGCGGCGCTTCGTCAATGTGCCCGTGTTAATCGAATGGGACGCACAACTCCCAGCGCTCGATGTGTTAGTTGCCGAAGCGCAGCAAGCAGCAATGATTTTGCGTGACAGTTATGCAGACGTTGCGTGAGCTGCAAATAGCTTTCGCTGCCGAGGTCTACGATGGCGCAGAGCGTGGCCTTGATGCGCTGATACATAGCAATGGACTTTCGGCTGCTCGGCGCTTGCGCGTGTACCGCAACAACATCGTCAGCAGTCTTGGCGACGCATTGCGCGCAGTGTATCCGGTTGTGCAACGCCTAGTAGGCGAGGAGTTTTTTGATCATTTGGCGTCACAATATTTGCAGGCGTATCCATCTCGTTGTGGTGATGTGCGTGAATTTGGCGAACAGATGCCGGTTTTTATCGCTACATTTCCCGCGCTGGCGATGCTGCCTTATTTGCATGATGTCGCGTGCTTGGAATGGAGCTATCACAGTGTCTTTCATGCCGCGCATCAGGCACCGCTGGATCTCGCCCGCTTAAACACGATAGCGCCCGAGTACTACGAGAAGCTGAAGTTTCAAATGCATTCAGCGAGTCGCCTGCTTGAATCACCGTATCCTATCCTGCGCATTTGGCAAGTCAATCAGCCCGATTTCTCTGATGACGTAGAGATCGATTTGTCCGCAGGCGGCGACCGATTGTTGTTAATTCGTCGCGAGCTGGATGTTGAAGTTGAAGTATTGAGCAACGGTGCCTACGCATTGTTAGCGGCGTTGCGCGATGGTAACGATGTTGCGTCGGCGAGCGGTGCGGCGCTTGTAGCACAACCCGACTTGGATCTAGGCACTGCGTTTCAATACTTCGTGCTCCACCACGTGTTGGTGGAATTCACTTTGTAACAAGGAGGAATAACGAGTGAAAAAGTTTATCCGTTCAGCGGCATGCGCTGTCGACGCTATTCATCGCAAAGTAGACCTGCTCGGCCCATTGGGTAATCTAGCCCTGCGTTTGTGGGTCGCTTATGTGTTTTTCCGCTCAGGGATGCTCAAATATGGCAGTTGGGACAGCACCATGTATTTGTTTGAAAACGAATACCATGTGCCATTGCTTACGCCGAACACCGCAGCCTTGATGGCGACAGGCGTGGAGCTATTGTTCCCAGTTCTGCTTGTGCTCGGTTTGGGTGGTCGTTTCGCCGCCTTAGTGCTATTCGTATTCAACATTATGGCGGTTATTTCGTACCCTGATCTAGAAGCATCTGGCATCCGCGACCACCAGATTTGGGGGGTTATGTTGTTTGTGCTTGTAGTGCAAGGTCCAGGCAAGTTATCCGTCGATTACTTCTTGCGCAAGAAGTACTGCTCGGGCCAGCCCAGCGCGAATTGCTAAAAACGCTTAAGCCGCTTCGCGCTGTTGTGGAATTTCAGGGCTTTGTGGCGGTGGTGCAGAGACGGGCGACGTCACGCACGCTGATTTTTGTGGTGGGATTACGCTCATCAAGGAACAAATCAACGCAGCTACATAGGGTAGCGAGAGAATGACCAATACGGCCGCCCATAAAAATGCTTCGGGGTTGTGCAAATCATAACGCCAAGCCACCCCCATGCAAGCCATCCACAATGCGATCAAAATTAACAGTTCTTCACGGGCCATCAGCACGCCTTTGATGAAGGCCGGTTTATTTTCGGCTTTGGGTGTGCGTAAAAAAGGTTGGTTAGACGTAAACAAGGCTTTGAATACGGCGCAAGCGATGGTGTGCGTCAACGCCATACCCGCCAGTGCTGCGGCGATACGCTGTGGTAAGCTACACGGCACTTTGCTCTTATATAGCCACAAAGCGTGGATAATTTTAAATGCGAATGTTCCTAATGTAGGCAGTAAGAATGCGGCAACAGGGAATTCCGCCAAATGGGGCCACAACAGCAATATCGTTGTCCACACCAGCGCGGCAATGGTGAAAAGTATCTGCAAGGCGTCGCCAAACCAAGGTAGCCAGCCCATTATAAAATGATATCTTTGGCCAAGCGTTAGCTGACTGGGCTTCCGCGGCAATAATGAAGGCCAATAGCGTTTTAATATCTGCACTGCCCCATACGCCCAACGAAAACGCTGTCCTTTGAAGCCCGCGAAACTGTCTGGCGTTAGACCGTGGCCTGAATTTACGTTGACGTAGACAGACTTATAACCTTGACTCAGCAAGCGCAAGCCCAGTTCGGCGTCCTCGCAAATGCACCACTCGCTCCAGCCTTTTTTCTCTTCCATTAGCGCGGCTTTGCGTATCAGCGTCATTGTGCCATGTTGAATGATGGCGTTGCGTTCGTTGCGATGGACCATGCCGATATGGAAAAATCCCGCATACTCCCAGTTACACATTTCCTTAAAGCTGTCACCCTGCCATTCGCGGTGATCTTGAGGTGCTTGGACAAAACCTACATCGGCTTCGTCGAAGTAAGGCGTTAACGACCGTAACCAGTCTGATTTTACAATATAGTCACTGTCGACGATGCCGATCACCGCTGCAGCGGGATCGGTA
>JANPPH010000043.1:0-2309 GCA_031428395.1 Gammaproteobacteria bacterium | reverse complement strand
CCGAACGCTACGTGGAATCACAAGAGTACTTTTGTAACAGCGGCATTTTTATGCTTCGCGCCTCGGTGTGGCTAGAACAGATCGCGAAATACCGGCCCGATATCACACAAGCTTGTCGGCAAGCTTTTGATCAGCGCAAAGACGATAGCGATTTTCTACGTTTAGATGCGAAGCTGTTCGTCGCCTGCCCAAGCGAATCCATCGACTATGCCGTAATGGAAAAGGCTGCGGGCCTAAAAGATTCGCGTGTAGCGGTTGTACCGTTTAGCGCTGGGTGGTCGGATTTAGGTGCATGGACCGCGCTTTATGATATCAATGAAGCTGACCAATACGGTAATGTGGTGAAGGGAGATGTGCTGGCGCATGACACGCACGATAGCTTGCTAATTTCAGAACACCGCTTGGTTGCTAGCGTGGGTTTAAGTGATGTGATTGTCATCGAAACCTCGGATGCCGTGTTAGTCATGCACAAAGATCATGCGCAAAACGTGAAGCAGATCGTGCAGCGTCTGAAAGAACAAAAACGCCATGAACATCTAACCCATCGCAAAGTCTCGCGTCCTTGGGGTACTTATGAAGGCATTGATTCGGGCGACCGCTTTCAAGTCAAGCGCATCATTGTTAACCCTGGGGCAACATTATCACTGCAAATGCATCATCATCGTGCTGAACACTGGATAGTTGTGCGTGGCACAGCTAAGGTTACTTGCGGAGACAAAGTATTTTTATTGGCGGAAAACCAATCCACCTATATTCCGTTGGGCGTGCAACATCGTTTGGAAAACCCAGGGCGCGTACCACTGGAGATGATCGAAGTACAATCCGGCAGCTATCTGGGTGAGGATGACATTGTGCGCTTTGAGGATGTCTACGGGCGCAATTAAATCTAGGCCTGATTGTGAGGCATAGGCCGCGCAATCACTTCAGACCTGGAGCGTCGGTTACACTTCTCTAACCTGACGATCCAACGTTTTATGTGCATAAAAAGCCAGTCAAGTGTATGCAGATAATTAATAGTAGGTGCGGATTTATCCGCACATCAATACTGGCGAGTCTCCCGGTTTGGAGGGGTTGTTACACATCAACATGACCAAAGACACCGTAGACTTTCTCATCATAGGCGGTGGTGTCATCGGTTTAAATATCGCCTTGCAAGTCAAACGCCGTTTTGCTGACTGCAGTATTGCCCTAATCGAAAAAGAATCCTATTGCGGCGCCCATGCCAGTGGCCGTAACAGCGGCGTACTTCACGCCGGTTTCTACTATACCGCTGACAGCCTCAAAGCTCGCTTCACGCGTGACGGCAATAAACTCATGCGCGAGTACTGTGCCGAAAAAGGCATCCCGCTAAACCAATGCGGCAAACTCGTCGTCGCCCGCGATGAAACCGATCTTGCAGGCCTAGACGAGCTGTTGCGGCGGGGAAAACACAACGGCGTAGAACTTAGCGATATCACCGAGCAAGACGCCCGCGAAATCGAACCTCGGGTCAAAACGCACCAACGGGCCTTATTCTCGCCTACCACGGCCTCCGTCAACCCTGTCGATGTCATGAAGGCGTTAGCCACAGACGCCCAGGACCAAGGTATCAACATCCGTACCAACACAGCCTACCTTCGGCGCAGCAATGGCGGCGTCACCACCAACCAAGGCGACATTCAAGCCGGCTACATCGTCAACGCTGCAGGCCTCTACGCTGACAAAATCGCCAAAGACTTCGGTTTTAGCCAAGATTACGCAATAATCCCTTTCAAAGGGCTTTATCTGTACTCCAACGAAGCCCCAGGCAGCTTGCGCACTAACATCTACCCCGTTCCCAACCTAAACAACCCATTTCTAGGCGTCCATTACACCCTCACCGCCGACGGCAAAGTCAAAATTGGCCCCACCGCCATCCCAGCTTTCTGGCGCGAACATTACCACGGTTTCAACAATTTCAAACCCAGCGAATGCCTAGAAATCCTCCACCGCGAAGCCTCGCTGTGGTGGCACAACGATTTTGGTTTCCGCCGCCTAGCCAGCGAAGAACTAAAGAAATACCATCGCCCCCGAATGGTAAACATCGCCGCGACCCTACTCACCGGCGTAAAACCCGAACACTACACCCACTGGGGCAAACCAGGCATCCGCGCCCAACTGATAAACACCAAACACCGCAAACTCGAAATGGATTTTCGTTACGAAGGCGACAACAAATCCTTCCATGTCTTAAACGCCGTGTCGCCGGCATTTACGTGTTCAATGGCGTTGGGGGAATTTCTTGTGAATCAGACGTTTTTTGGTTAAACCCAGATTTTCCATTAGGCTCG
>JANPPH010000042.1:0-3034 GCA_031428395.1 Gammaproteobacteria bacterium | reverse complement strand
GATGTCGCTGGTCGGACCAAGATGTACAAGAATATTGTCGATGGCGATCACCGCATGGAAGCAGGTATGCCGGAATCCTTCAATGTATTGCTGAAGGAAATCCGCTCGCTGGGTATTGATATTGAATTGGAGCAGGGTTGATGGAGTTTGGCTGCAACCATTCATCGCCAAATTTCTTTTATTTAATGGAGAAACACCGTTGAAAGACCTACTCAATCTACTGAAACAGCAAGGGCAGGTTGAAGAGTTCGATGCCATACGCATCGGCTTGGCTTCGCCTGACAAAATTCACTCATGGTCTTATGGCGAAGTAAAAAAGCCTGAGACCATTAATTATCGGACATTCAAACCCGAGCGTGATGGATTGTTCTGTGCCAAAATTTTTGGTCCAGTCAAGGATTACGAATGCCTTTGCGGCAAATACAAACGCTTAAAGCATCGTGGTGTCATATGCGAAAAGTGCGGCGTTGAAGTAACGCTTGCTAAAGTTCGCCGTGATCGAATGGGCCATATCGAATTGGCGAGTCCTGTTGCACATATCTGGTTTCTTAAATCACTGCCGTCGCGCATGGGTTTGTTATTAGATATGACCTTGCGTGACATCGAGCGCGTGCTTTATTTCGAAGCCTTCGTCGTTATTGAGCCGGGGATGACCCAATTGGAGCGCGGTCAGCTGCTGTCCGATGAAGCCTATTTGGATGCCATTGAAGAGTATGGCGATGAGTTTGATGCGCGCATGGGTGCTGAAGCCGTATTTGAACTACTGCGGACGCTGAATTTAAAAACTGAAATTGTCCGGCTACGGGAAGAAATTCCCACCACCACGTCCGAGACAAAAATCAAAAAGCTCACTAAGCGGCTTAAGCTGATGGAAGCTTTTCTGGATTCTGGTAACAAGCCGGAGTGGATGGTGCTCACCGTACTGCCGGTGCTTCCTCCCGAATTGCGTCCGTTGGTACCACTTGATGGAGGCAGATTTGCAACCTCTGATCTCAACGACTTATACCGCAGAGTTATCAACCGGAACAATCGTTTAAAAAGGTTGTTGGACTTGAATGCCCCCGACATTATTGTGCGTAATGAAAAGCGCATGCTGCAGGAAGCGGTCGACGCTCTGCTTGATAATGGCCGCCGCGGCAAGGCAATCACCGGTTCCAATAAGCGGCCGCTCAAGTCTTTGGCCGATATGATCAAAGGTAAACAGGGCCGCTTCCGCCAGAACTTACTTGGAAAACGTGTCGATTACTCCGGCCGTTCCGTTATTGTTGTAGGCCCAACACTAAGGCTGCATCAGTGTGGTTTGCCCAAGCGCATGGCGCTAGAGCTGTTTAAACCTTTTATTTTTAGCAAGCTTGAATTGCGTGGTCAGGCCACAACAATAAAGGCTGCCAAGAAAATGGTTGAGCGCGAGGGTCCCGAAGTATGGGACATTCTTGAAGAAGTAATTCGCGAGCATCCTGTTCTTCTTAACCGCGCACCGACCTTGCACCGTCTTGGCATTCAAGCCTTTGAGCCAGTACTGATTGAAGGTAAAGCGATCCAGCTTCATCCGCTCGTATGTACCGCATTCAATGCTGACTTTGACGGCGACCAAATGGCAGTGCATGTACCGCTATCTTTGGAAGCGCAGCTTGAAGCGCGCGCGCTTATGATGTCGACCAATAACGTGCTTTCACCAGCCAACGGTGAGCCCATCATCGTTCCGACGCAGGACGTGGTGCTTGGTCTTTATTATATGACCAGGGAAGCCATTAACATGCTGGGTGAAGGCGCATGCTTCGCTGATGTAGAGGAAGTGCACCGCGCTTACGAAACACGTTCGGTGCATTTGCATGCCAAAATTAAGGCGCGAATCAGAGAAGTCCAAATAACAGAGGATGGCGCACGTAAAGAAATTAGGCGCCTAGTTAGCACCACTGTGGGGCGAGCGCTACTCTCAGTCGTATTGCCAGACGGACTATCCTTTGACCTGATTAACCAAGATCTGACAAAGAAATCAATTTCACGTTTGATCAACGTTTGCTATCGCACGCTGGGGCTAAAAACCACCGTCGTTTTCGCTGACCGTTTGATGTACACGGGGTTTAATTATGCTACCCGTGCAGGCGTTTCCATCTGCATCGACGATATGGTCGTACCTGACGAGAAGCCTAAAATCATCAGCCGTGCTGAGCAGGAAATTAAGGAGATTGAGGATCAGTATATTTCTGGTCTAGTCACTAACGGCGAGCGTTACAACAAGGTTGTCGATATATGGTCGCACACCAACGATCAAGTTGCGCGAGCGATGATGGAAAAGTTGGGTAGCGAAATAGTCAAGGATGCGCAAGGCAATCTAGTTAAGCAAGCCTCGTTCAATTCCATTTATATGATGGCCGACTCAGGTGCGCGTGGTAGCGCCGCTCAGATCCGTCAGCTTGCTGGTATGCGTGGCTTGATGGCTAAGCCCGATGGCTCAATTATTGAAACGCCTATTACTGCTAATTTCCGTGAAGGTTTGGACGTGTTGCAGTACTTCATCTCGACTCACGGTGCGCGTAAAGGTTTGGCGGATACTGCGCTTAAGACCGCCAACTCAGGTTATCTGACGCGCCGCCTAGTTGATGTCGCGCAAGACTTAGTGGTAACGGAAATTGATTGCGGTACGTCAAATGGTTTGACCATGATGCCTCTCATCGAGGGCGGTGACGTCGTAGAGCCATTACGCGAGCGTGTTTTGGGTCGGGTGGTTGTCACCGATGTTCTAATGCCTGGCAAGCCTGACGAAGTGGCCGTAGCGGCGGGCACGCTACTTGACGAGAAGTGGGTCGATACCTTAGAGCAACTGACGGTCGATCAGGTAAGAGTTCGTTCACCAATCACTTGCGAAACCCGTTTCGGTATCTGCGCATCGTGTTACGGGCGTGATTTGGCGCGTGGACATCGAGTTAACATCGGCGAAGCGGTAGGTGTGATAGCGGCGCAGTCCATTGGTGAGCCAGGTACGCAGCTCACCATGCGCACGTTCCATATCGGCGGTGCGGCTTCGCGAGCC
>JANPPH010000041.1:0-18694 GCA_031428395.1 Gammaproteobacteria bacterium | reverse complement strand
CCCGGCGCCTGAGTTTGTGCATCTGGACGATATCGCCGGTCAGCTGGCGCTGTGTAAAGGAATAATGCGCGAAGGCCTATCGTGGCAGGAGCCGTGGGCGCCAACACGGCGAGCCTTGCGCAAGAATTTTCGACACTATCAGGATTTGCTGTAAGGGGAGTGAAGCACCGATGATAACCGTTTATATATATCATAATCCTCGTTGTTCGAAATCCCGCCAAGCACTGGCACTATTGCGGGAGCGAGGTATCGAGCCGGTAGTGATCGACTATTTAGAGACACCCCCAACTCCGTTGGAATTGCAGAGCGTGCTAAAACGCTTAGGCTTGGGGCCGCGCAATATTTTGCGCCAGGGCGAGAAAGAGTACCAAGACTTGAAGTTGGACGACACGACGTTGACGGATGAACAACTCATCGAGGCCATGGTGAAACATCCTATTTTGATCGAGCGGCCGATCATTTATAGTGAGAAAAAAGCGGTGGTTGGCAGGTCGCCTGAAAAGGTGGTGGATATATTGCGGGATAAATAAGGGCTTAAACCCAGATTTTCCATTAGCCTCGTCGCGAGGGCGCGCAAGGTGCTGAAGAGGGGCGACAAAAGAAGAAAAACAGTCGGAGGCGTAGTCACTCTACGGTGACAGACTGTTTTTATTCTTTTGTCGCGCAGATTCAGTGCGTTGTGCGGCCGCAGTAGAGGGCTAATGGAAAATCTGGGTTGTTAAATATGAATCACTCGCCCATCTGCTGCTAGCGCTGCCTCATGGATCGCCTCTGAGAGCGTTGGATGCGCATGCACGATACGCGCAAGATCTTCGCTACTGGCGTCGAATTCCATTGCGACGACGACTTCCGCTATAAGCTCGGAGACGTGGGGGCCGATCATATGGACGCCTAGGATTTTATCGCTTTGCGCATCGGCAATCACTTTTACCATGCCGCCCAGTTCGTGCATAGCGTGGGCTCGGCCATTGGCCATAAAGGGGAATACTCCTGCTTTGAACGCGCGGCCCTCTTGTTGTAATTCTTCGGTAGTTTTTCCTACCCAGGCGATCTCGGGCCAGGTGTAGATTACCCACGGTATGGTGTTGTAGTTGACGTGTCCCGCTTGCCCCACGATGCGTTCAGCCACGGCTATTCCTTCTTCCGATGCTTTGTGCGCCAACATCGGGCCGCGCACCACATCGCCCACTGCGTAGATGTGGGGCACGGCGGTGCGGCACTGTCCATCGACACTAATAAATCCCTGTTCATCCACTGCAACACCCGCCGCTTCTAAGTTCAAGCCTTCTGTTTGAGGTTTTCGGCCAATGGCAATGAGTATGCGATCGGCTCGCAGTTGTTTTTCCCCCTCAGCGTCGGTGTAGGTAAGTTGCAGTCCTTTCTTGCTTGCTTTCACAGCGGTAGGTTTTGCGCCAAGGCGAATGTCCAAGCCTTGACCTTTTAAAATACGCTGGGCTTCGCGAGCTATTTGTTGATCTACTTTAGAGAGAAAAGTGCTGCCGCGATTGAGGATGACAACATCTGAACCTAAGCGCTGCCATGCACTGCCCAGTTCTAAGCCGATAACACCCGCACCAATAACCACCAACTGCTTTGGCACTTCCGGAAAATCCAACGCGCCGGTGGAATCAACAATGTATTTGTCATCGAAGGGGATGTTTGGGTACGCGGCGGAGACGGAACCGGTGGCGAGGATAATATGACTGGCTTCCAGAAATTCTTGTTTCTTAGTACCGTCCAATGGAGTGACTTCGACCTGATGCGCATCGAGCATCCGCGCTGTGCCTTTGAACCAGGTAATTTTGTGCTTGAGAAACAGCGTTTCAACACCACCTGTGAGAGAACGTACCACCGCGTCTTTGCGTTTCAACATGGTGGCGAGATCGAGTTTGGCACCTTCGATGTGAATGCCATGCCCGGCGAGTTTATGCGTGACGCGATGAAATTGCTCCGAAGATTCGAGCAGCGCTTTAGAGGGAATGCAGCCCACATTTAGACAGGTGCCGCCCAAGGCCGCTTCGCCCTGCTTATTGATCCAGCGTTCGACGACAGCCGTGCGCAAACCTAACTGGGCGCAGCGAATCGCCGCAACATATCCCCCTGGCCCTGCTCCGATCACAACGACATCGAACTTTTCCACAAACGCTCTCCTTACACCTTCAATAACATCCGTGCCGGATCTTCCAAGAGATCTTTAATGGTGACTAAAAACGAAACAGCGTCACGACCATCAATGATGCGATGATCGTAGGACAGCGCCACATACATAATGGGCCGTATGACTACTTGGCCTTGTTCGGCGATAGGGCGTTCCTGGATTTTATGCATCCCCAAAATGGCGCTTTGTGGGGGATTGATAATGGGTGTTGAGAGTAAGGAGCCAAATACGCCGCCGTTACTGATGCTGAAGGTGCCGCCGGTCAAATCGTCCATGGTCAATTTGTTATCGCGGGCACGTGCGCCGAAATCGGCAATAGTTTTTTCGATGTCGGCAAACGACAGTGTTTCTGCGTTGCGCACGATAGGCACAACTAAACCGCGCGACGAGCTGACTGCAACACCGATGTCGCAATAATCGTGATAAACAATTGCATCATTGTCAATCGAAGCATTGACGATAGGAAATTTTTGCAACGCCGCCACAACGGCTTGCGTAAAAAAGGACATAAAGCCTAACTTCGCCCCATGTTGTTTTTCAAATTGCTCCTTGTAACGATTACGCAGTTCCATCACTGGGTGCATATTGACTTCATTGAACGTGGTCAATATTGCCGCGGTGTTCTGCGCATTCTTTAGGCGTTCAGCGACCCGAGCACGCAAGGGCGTTATGGCTACGCGCTTTTCTTGGCGCGCACCGCGTTCGTGAGGAGGTGTCACCGCGGAAGTGGCCGGACGTTGAAGATGCTCTAACACATCGCCTTTAGTAACACGGCCACCCTTACCACTGCCAGCAATGGTTTGTGGATTGAGCGCTTTTTCCTCGATCATCTTTCTTACCGCGGGACTCTGTTTATCCGTTTGAGGTGTACTTGCTGCTGTCTCCATTTTCGGCGTAGCCTCGGCCTTAGTCGGCGCTGCTACGCTCGCTTTGCCCTCTGTGTCGATAGTGGCCACCACCTCGTTTGCAGTCACCTTTTCTCCATCACCCTTTTTAATCGCAGACAATACACCATCATTAGGCGCGGTAATTTCCAGCACTACTTTGTCTGTTTCCAATTCGATTAATAGCTCATCACGTTTCACGGCCTCGCCGGGCTTTTTGCGCCAGGTCATTAACGCAGCTTCCGAAATTGATTCTGATAAAGGGGGTATTTTTACCTCAACTTGCATTGTCCATCTCCATGAAAAACTGAGGTGACGCCATCCGACTATTTTATATATTCAACGCTTCTTCAACTAATGCACGCTGTTGCTCGTTGTGCTTGGCTAAGTAACCTACGGCAGGCGAGGGCGACGCGGGGCGGCCAGCGAAGCTGATCTTTTGCTTTGCTAATAGACATTCGCCAAGGAGGCCGCGCATATAACTCCATGCGCCTTGATTCCGCGGCTCCTCTTGACACCACACAATCTGCTTTGCCGCCGGATAGTGCTGCAATTGCTCGACCACCTCGTTGGCTGGAAATGGATAGAGCTGTTCAATACGAACAATCGCGACATTTTTCAGCTGGCGCGTGCGACGTTCCTGCACTAAATCAAAATATACCTTGCCACTACAGAATACGACGCGCTTAACCTCGTCGGCCTGTAACACTTCCGTTTCGCCGATAACCAGTCTAAAGCTGCGGTCAGCAAGGTCTGCGAGTGTCGAAACGGATTCGCGATGGCGCAGTAAATTTTTTGGCGTCATCACGATGAGCGGCTTGCGCAAGGGTCGCAGCATTTGCCGCCGCAGCATATGAAACATCTGCGCGGGCAGACTCGGCATACAGACCTGCATATTATCTTCAGCGCATATTTGTAAAAAACGTTCTAAACGCGCTGATGAATGTTCCGGTCCCTGACCATCATAACCGTGCGGCAAGAACAGCACTAAGCCGCACAAACGGCCCCACTTTGCCTCGCCAGAACTGATGAACTGATCGATGACGACTTGAGCATTGTTAGCAAAATCCCCAAACTGCGCTTCCCAAATAACCAAACTACGCGGCTCGGACGCACTAAAACCATATTCAAAGCCGAGTACCGCCTCTTCCGACAATAAAGAATCGATCACCAAAAAATTGGGTTGCGCCGACGAGAGGTTTTGCAACGGAACATAACTATCACCGTTATTTTGATCATAGAGGACACTATGACGATGAAAAAAAGTGCCGCGCCCGCTGTCTTGACCTGAAAGGCGCACTGCATAACCCTCGTGCAACAACGTGGCATAGGCCATGGTCTCAGCAAATCCCCAATCGAGCGGCAACGTGCCCAAAGCCATTTGGCTCCGATCCGCCAAGATCTTTGCGACGCGTTCATGCAAAACAAAATCACCAGGAATATCGAGGAGCCGCCCAGAAAGATCCTTTATGAGATCGCGGGCCACGTTGGTGTCGCCCGGAGTATTCCAAGTAGCCCCTTTAAACGGAGACCAATCGACAGTGTAAAGGTTAGGAACTTGGGTCAAGATATGCGGCGCAACGGTTTCGCCTTTAGCAATGGCATCGCGAAAACTGCGCGTCATTTCTTCCACATCGGGCGTTGTGACCACACCGTCTTTCACCAAACGATCAGCATAGACAGTGGTAATCGTTGGAGTATTACGAATTTTTTTATACATCAGTGGCTGCGTCACGCTCGGCTCATCGGCCTCGCTATGCCCGTGGCGGCGATAACATACCAAATCGATCACCACATCTTTGCTAAACGCCATGCGGAAATCCAGCGCGATTTGCATTGCCACAACGACCGCTTCCGGATCGTCGCCATTGACATGAAGAATAGGCGCCTGCACCATGCGCGCCACTTCAGTGCAATACTGTGTAGAACGTGCGTCGAGCGGGTTGCTCGTGGTAAAGCCAATTTGATTATTGATAATGACATGCACAGTGCCGCCGGTGGTGAAGCCACGCGCCTGCGACATATTAAAGGTCTCCATGACCACACCCTGTCCGGCGAAGGCTGCATCACCGTGAATCAACAAGGCCAATACTTTCTTGCCTTCAATATCTCGGTGACGCTGCTGTCGGGCACGTACCGACCCTTGCACGACGGGATCGACAATCTCAAGGTGCGAAGGGTTGAAGGCGAGTGCAAGGTGCAATGGGCCACCAGGGGTGTCCACATCCGAAGAAAAACCTTGGTGGTATTTTACATCACCTGACCCTTGGTTGGTTGACGGGCCAAACTTACCCTCAAATTCTTGAAAAAGCAGACGCGGCATTTTGCCGAAAATATTCACCAGCACATTTAAACGGCCGCGATGCGCCATGCCGATCACAATTTCCTTAACCCCCGTTGCGCCCGCACGTTGAATCAAGCCATCCAACAATGGTACGAGGCTCTCGCTGCCTTCAAGCGAAAAACGCTTTTGGCCCACATACTTAGTATGTAAGAAGCGCTCTAGACCTTCCGCTGCAATGATACGTTGCAGAATTTTACGGCGTGCCTCGGGTGCTTGTGGTCGCAGTTGTTGGCGTTCAAGCTGCTCCTGTATCCAGCGCTTTTGCGCAGTGTCCGCGATATGCATGTACTCAGCGCCGATATGACCACAATAAGTGGCGGTCAAAATGGCTAGAATTTCACGCAAGGTAGCGCGATTGGGGCCGACTAAAGATCCGGTGTTGAACGCGGTGTCCAAATCACTTTCTGTTAAGCGATGGTAGGCCAAACTAAGTTCGGCTACGGGTTGCCAATTGCTCAATTTTAGCGGGTCGATATCCGCTTGTTCATGGCCGCGTACGCGATAGGCGTTAATTAGTTGTAACACCGCGACTTGCTTATCGCTCGACGGTAGCGTCTCATGCGCCCTATTGCCAATGCCATCGACCGCAGACGCCGGTGCACTATCGTTTGGTGTCGACAAATGCGAGAAAAAACTCCCCCAGTCAGCAGGAAAAAGCTCAGGATTCTTCAAATACTCCGCATACAAATCTTCGGCGAACGCAGCATTCAATGTTAGTAACTGGCTGTTAGCTTGCGAATCCTTCATAGTGATTTATTCATTCCAACAAGGTTGCAAATTCGAGTCTGAACGCACTTTTTCTATCGGCACCAATGCGTTAATCCGTTAATATGATAAACAAAAATACACCTTGCAAGATCAAAGCACTAGTTTAACATTAGTAAACGATTTTGTTGTGGCAGGAAATGCTGAAGGCGAGGGGATTTAGGGTAAGGCGCGGTGTTCCCACATTTTGTTGATCGACGCTACCCGTGGACACTCATCGTCGTTGCTAATCACGATGCACATGCCCAAAAAACGCACGAGTGGTTCCATTTGGTTGGCTAGAGCAACCTCGCTTTTAAGTTGTGCGTACTGATCTTCGCTCAGATAAATCACATTCGGGCGGTGGCCCTGCATATTCTCAAATTCGTTTGATAGGCGGAAAATGACGCTGAGCATAAGAGTATCCCGGCACGCAAAAAAATTTTTTAGTTATTTAAAATAACGGCCGATCGATGCGGCTCTTTAGGCGCAAGAGGGCATATTTCGAAACGTGAGTCAGCACTGCCGCCACTTTTTGCACAAGGCATAGGTCCCGTCTCCTTCGAACTCGCGAATCATGGCCGCAGCGTTGATTGCAGCATTCCAGCGAGGCATCAAAGCGACGCCCAAATCGTATCAAAATTTAACGCCTCATGTTGTGCCGGGGCCTCGTCTGCCGAGAGAAATTCAAATTGGCGAAACCCGGACGATACTTCTTGGCTATGGGTAAGGACTACACGTTGCAACCCTGCAGTCGTGCGCAGGGTCAACAAATCACCTTCGTTATACAACGATTGCGTAATGATCGACGCCGAGCGATTAATTGCGGGAATCGATGGAAGTAACAAACTCTCTAAAAACTGTCCCGTCGCACTTTCATTTCGCGTGTAAATTGCCTCCGCGCAGGGCGCAAGGATTTCGATACCCAACACCATCATCTCACCGATATTTTTCATCCAACGTACCGCACAAATGCTATGGTTCGCACTTTGGCGAGGGTCGCCTTCATGGATGCAAATCACATCGCCCACATGGGTGCTCATGGCACCGTCTTGTTTACCCAATAAACAATAGCCGCCAGCGCTCTCGTTAGTGACGCTAAATAGCTGTGGTCCACCCGCTGATTCAACATTCGCCGCGGGTAGTAGTTCAACTCTTTTGCTGCGAGGCTCCGGCGCGACATAGGAAAGATCCCATGTCTCGGGTTGCGAATTTCGGCTATCCGCATGGGTCACCGGCATGGAATAGAACTGAGCGAGCGACGATTCTTGAGTGATGCTGCCTAATCCTGTCGCCTTGTCACTATGGCGCGGCTGAGAAGTCGCTCCTCGCTTGTCGCCCAGTTTGCGAATAAAACGGTGCGTCGCGAGTAGCCCCACCGTGACGTGCAAACGTTTAGTCCGGCCGCGACGCGTAAAGCCGCGGCGCGCTAACAAGCCCAATCCCCGCAACAAACGTTTAAGGGTATCGCTGCTAACACCCGGCGGTGGCAATTCTTGGCGTTTTTTTATCGATAACCAGTAATTACGCAAGTGCTTCGTCAGATTTTGCGCATCAAGCACAAGGCACTCTTCTTTACACGGGTTGCGGTAGGCCAAATACGCTGGCGGTTCATCCCGCGATAAATCGACGGCGAAGTAACCATGCGGATGTTGGGGGTCAATGGGCCTTATCAAGTTGCATAGGGGGGTCCATGCTTTCAGAATCTGCACGGTTTTCTCGACTTCGCCTTGCGCCAGTTGATACGGGTTCACCAACGCGACCAATAAAATGCGTTTGTACAAGTCGCTAATAGTATCGCCGGCCTCGCCTTCCTCGACCGGCAATCGTGAAGTATGTAGTTGATGGCGGGCGGCATACTTATATAACGTGTGAATTTCTAACCATACAGTGTCTGGGCATGCCTCATAAATCTGATAGGAATGTAGAAGTATGTCTCCCAAACTATTGATCGCATTATAAATAGATAGCCCTATAAGCTTGTTTTGCGGTGCCTCATCGTCAGTGGTTACGATATTTTCCACGACAATTTTAAAGCCTATGGCGCACTCCGAGTTTATCTCGCGAGCGAGATCAGCCACTTTGCGATTCTTGCCCGTTAAGGGAAACGATTTACCCACGTAATGCGCTTTTAGTGCACGCGTGACGTAGCGAAGAGACGGCATGAGCAGAGTCAACAGCTCCACGCGTTTGCTGGGCGCCATTTGAATACGATTAATTTCAAGCAAGGCACTGTAGAGTTGACGACTCGTCTCGCCCAAATGCGCCTTGGGTAAGGAATTTAGCCACTGCTCGACCTTCTTGGGTTGCGTACTAAAGGACGAACCGCTGGGGTAAATTTGCTTTGGGATTTTTATCCCGAGCGGGTTATGAAATAAAGTCACAAAATTCCTCGCCTCTCCCACGCTTTTTCAGCTAGTAGATCGACTCTTGAGGCAAAACATTTAGTTAGGGGCCTAATTTCTATTTAGGAGAGCGGCTTGGGCACCGATAACTAAATAAGAGATTTCCGAAGTATAAGTACGCGGAATGTTTGATATGGATAGTTAAAACTGGTTATGATCAGTCAAAGCCGTTACGGGTGACTTTCCAGCGAGGAGTCTCCTAGCCAAAGACATTGGTTTAGGCCGCAGAAAATTGCTAACTCTAAAATAAAGAGAACATTTCACATGAAAACGTTTCGCGACGGGAATAAATCGGGCATCAAGGGCGGTTTGGGGCGAAATCAGGTTGCTCAACACGACAATACCTCACCTCTTCGCGTCTGCTTTATCGGGGAAGCCGATAATAAGTCGGCCCAGCCCATAAAAATTCTCACCGAACTCCATTGTGTTATCGACCTTTTCACCACTAAAGACGAAGGAGTAAGCGCGCTCCTCGCGCATGATTTTGACATCGTCGTCACGCGCCTCCGGGACCAACAGGGCGTGCTAGAAGCATTTGAAATCATTCGACTCTTACGTCATTGCGGCCATCCTGAAAAGAGCAAGTTGCCCGTCAGCATTCTCGCGAACTCTAAAGACATTGCGGCGACGAGCGGGGCTGTGAATACAAACAAGGGCTTTATGATAGCCCTTGATCACGACCTCTTACCACGCCTTAAGCAAACGGTGACTGCTTTAAAAAGCGCCCATGTGCGCATGGAAAAAAACGCCCGAGACCGTAATTCTACCGATGTGGATAGTGGGAAAAACTCGGTAAAATCTGCTATCTACGAAGCGCCGCTGCGCCCAGATACATCGCCGTTGATCTCCGCATTGATGCAAAATGCGAGGCAACCATCAGCGCTAAGCAAGCGACTAGTTGATATGGAGCACAAGAAGTCTTTTCAGACTGCCCGGCCACAAGAGGGACTCACCGCGCCAGTCAATGCCAAAAAGGGCTTGTTTGAGCGTTTAGGGGATATGGTTCTGGCCCGTTTGGCGAAACATTCGGATACAGGACATGACGGGTCGCCGGTAGATTCGACAAGGTATAACGGTAGGCTGGATGTTGACAGTGCGTTAATGGGTATAGGTAACGAATCGTATGATGAAGCGGTTGTGGACATGAAAAAAAAATATCCTAACTCCCCAGATGAGCCCAAAGTAGCCCCGGTGTCGGCGATTTCCCGATCCGTACGGCCACGGCCCAGCGAGCCTGCCAGAGTAGCACCAGCGAGATCCAATCCCGCCGTTGCCGCGCGCCAAACCACACCAGTAACGCCGCCCCTGGCGTCACGATCAAGGCGCAATACCGACGCGCCGCGGGCAGTACCAAACGCATCAAGTGAGAGAACAGCCGTCGCCGGAGCGCGTTTGAGCCAAGCGGAAAAAAACAAGGTTTATGAACGGGTAAGGAATTTAATTTCGACTGCCAAGCATGCAGCGGAGCCTCAAAAGCCGGCTGCGAAGGGTAAAACGTTACGGGTTTGTTTCTTGGAAGATAGTTGCACCTCCAGCCAAGCAATTAGAGAGATGCTTGGCGAGCTCGGCCATCACGTAGAACATTTTTCCTCAGCGGAAGAAGTGATGGATGCGTTGGCAGAACGGGACTACGATTTGCTTTTGGTTAGTCAAATTGTTGCCTTGGGCGGTATGGATTGCGAAGGATTGATTCGTACCCTTCGCAAAAACCAAAGCGGCGCAAAAGGTGCTTTACCCATTGTTGCCCTCACGGCGAACCCAGCCAACACGAATGTCCGTGGCTTGCTCAGTGCTGGCGCCAATGAAGTGGTCGTGAAACCGGTTGAGGGTCGCGAACTCAATGATCGCCTCGTCAAAGCGTTCGAAACGCCTAAAGAAACGCCTAGAAAGGTTCAAGGTCGTGCGCGGGCCTTGCGCATTTGTTTTTTAGAAGATAGCTGCACATCGAGCCAAGCGATACGTGAGACTTTGAGTGAGCATGGTCACACGGTGGAGCACTTTTCTTCAGCGGAAGAAGCGCTAGACGCGTTGCTCGAAAAAAATTACGACGTATTGCTCGCGAGCCAAATTGTTGCCTTAGGCGGCATGGATTGTGAGGGATTGGTGCAGACCATACGCAGCGCCCAACACGCTACAAAGCGCGACCTGCCGATCGTGGTGCTGACGGCTAATCCTGATCGAAAGAATGTCGAAGACTGTTTCCAGGCGGGTGCCGATGATGTAGTGGTGAAGCCGATTGAGGGTAAACTGCTCAATGACCGAGTGGCGAAGGTCGCAGATGCGCCCAAGCGTCCTCAAACGGTTCGCCCGTTGCAAGTTTGTTTTCTCGAAGATAGCTGCACGTCAAGTCAAGCCATCCGCGAGATGCTCGGTGAAAAGAGCCATATGGTCGATCATTTCTCATCGGCTGAAGAAGCCTTGGATGCCATCCTTGAGAAGGATTACGATGTACTCTTGGCCAGTCAAATCGTGGCGTTAGGCGGGATGGACTGTGAAGGATTGATCGAGACCTTAAGAGCCTCACCACAAGCGTCCAAGCGCAGTCTGCCAATCGTAGTATTAACCGCGAATCCAAATCAGCGTGAGCATTACGATTTCTTTAACGCTGGCGCGCAAGACGTGGTCGTAAAACCTATCGATGGAGACGCCTTAAGCGAACGTTTGCAAGAAGCCGTAGTTGCTGCGCCGCAGCCGGGTGAAATACCCGATCAACTGCGAATTTGCTTTTTGGAAGACAGTTGCACATCGAGCCAAGCCATCCGTGACATACTTGGCGAGCACGGCCACGAGGTGGATCATTTTTCATCAGCCGAAGAAGCGCTCGATGCCGTACTGGAAAAAGACTATGACTTGCTGCTTGCTAGTCAAATTTTCGCCTTAGGCGGGCTCGATACTGAAGGGCTGGTTAAAACGGTGCGGGAGTCGGATCACGCCAGCAAGTCGCATTTACCCATCGTCATACTCACTGCGAATTCTGACGCCGCGAATATGGAAATGTTTTATGAAGTGGGTGCCAATGAAGTGGCTATTAAGCCATTGCAAGAAGATCTGAATGAACTGGTTGCTCATACTATGCAGCGCGATGCCGGGCGATCAAAACCGAAGCTAAGATTGGTCACAGCGCGCGAGGCGCCCCCAACGCGCCAAACCCAAAATCGGCCCACCGCAGTACCAAAATTCAATACGCCTGCGCCTCAGCCTCAGGCTAAACCCAAGCTAGATACTCGTAAAGTGAGTGCCACGCCCAAGCAGGCACCGAGAAATTTCGTCACGCCACTTGAAAGTTTTCAAATGCCTGAAATAGAACCGCAGACGCGCGCCGCACCAGGCGGGCCCACTATGCGCGGCCTTGGATCAAAACTCAAAGCCTTGGTCGCAATCGCAGCGTTAGCAGGGGTGGGTTTTGGTATATGGAAATTTTATCCTTTGGCCCAGGCTACCCCCGTGGAGATGGTTGCCGTGGAGCAGGGCAGCCTGTACAAAGCGATCAATGCTCCGGGTCGAGTGGTGAGCAAAAAGAAAGTGGAAGTGACATCATCAATGCCCGGACAAATAGTAAGCGTGTCCGCAAAAGAGGGTGATTTGGTTACTAAGGGGCAAGTGCTTGCACGCCTGGATAGCCGTGCCGGTGAGATTCAAGTTGAGCAGGCAAACGCGAAGCTTGATAGTTCGAAAAAAGAAGTTGCGTTGACTGAACGTACCTTAGACCGCTTGGTTAGAGCCTTGCAAATGGGTGCAGTATCGCGGCAGATGGCGGAAGATGCGGAAGCGGCTGTGCATGCAGCGCGGGCGCGTCAACGCGTCGCAGGTGAAGAACTTAGGGCGGCTGAGCTGACGATCGAGCGCTTAGATGTAGTCGCGCCGTTCAATGGGGTTGTCACCAGTGCATATGCCGTTGATGGGCTTTATGCCGAACCGCCTGGACCACTTTTCACCGTGGTAGATATGGCGCAGCGTGAGGTAGAAGTGCGAATTGAGTCATCCGATACAGGTGCTATTCGGGCCGGTCAGTCAGTGATGGTGTCTAGCGATGCTTTCCCTGATAAAAAATGGGCTGAAAAGATTTTGCGCGTAGCACCGGCAGCGAATCGGGATAACGTGACCTCCAATACCGTGAGCGTTTATATCAGTTTAGGCAATGAAGCCCCGGCGGATTTGCGGTTTGCGCAACAGATTGATCTAGAGATTCCAACTGCATACCGAGAAAATGCGATTAAGCTACCGTTCAACGCGGTGGTAACGCGCGAGGGCCGCACTATGGTTGCTGTGGCGAATAATGGCCGAGTGCAATACCGTCCGGTAACAACAGGCATTGAGGATTTGACCCATGTTGAAATTACCTCTGGTGGCCTTAAGCTTGGTCAGCAGGTGATTTTGCTCAACCAAGAGATTACTGAGGGTCAGAAGGTTGCGGCTGTTATAAACAAATAATAATGGTGCGGGGCATCATGCCCCGCACCTTCTAACTTGGACAACTGTATTCACTCTGTGTGCTAATTCTGCCTATTGATCTTTCAACCTCGCATTGGTCTACGTCTCACCATAAAGTCCTCACTCAATAAGCCCAGGTAAGTGCCGATTACATTGTTGCGCATATCGAGATAACGATTGGCAACACCTCGTGTCTGGGTTCAAGAATATCGGACGCGTCTCGCATGTCGGGATGTTAGGATAAGTCATGATTGATCTGCGAGATATCCAGAAGTCCTACCGTTTTGGCGATACGCGTGTCCCGGCGCTCAAAGGCGTGACGTTACGCGTTGAAGCGGGTGAATTTCTCGCTGTGACAGGTGTCTCAGGGTCAGGCAAGTCCACGTTAATGAATGTTTTAGGGTTATTGGAAGGTTTTGATTCCGGAACCTACCACTGTTTTGGTCAAGATGTAAGTTCTATTGGCGACGATGACGCAGCGAATATTCGTAACAGACGTATCGGGTTTGTCTTTCAGCTGTTTAATTTGATTCCACGTATCAATGCCTTACGCAATGTCGAGCTACCGATGATGTATGCCGGTCTCGCAGCGCCGGTAAGACGTGAGCGAGCGCTGTTTGCGCTTGACATAGTGGGTCTTGCAGCACGGGCAGACCATAAACCTAGCCAAATGTCTGGAGGTCAGCAACAGCGCGTTGCTATTGCGCGTGCCATCGTTAATAACCCTGATATTATTATCGCCGATGAGCCAACCGGTAGTTTAGATTCGGAAAATTCTCAAGGTATTATGGATTTATTCCAACGTCTCAACGCGCAGGGAAAAACAATCATTCTAGTCACGCATGAGGAAGACATCGCGGCCCACGCGCAGCGCGTGATTCGTATGCATGATGGGTTTTTGGTTGAGGATCACTGGCAGTGAAGCCAGCGTTGTTATTTAGACGCTACGCCCGGGATGCGGTTGAACAAGCATTCCAAGCGCTGCGGGATAACCGCCTGCGCACTGTCCTCAGTATCTTGGGCGTCGCATTCGGCATTGCCTCGGTCATGGCAGTTAGCACCGTCAGTCAAAGTGGGCGTTACTATGTGTTCTCAGAGTTGCAAAGCTATGGCTTGAAAACTGTATGGGTGTATCGCAAATGGGAACAAGATAATCCGTATGCTGCGTTGCGCCAAGGCAGTGGCATCGACAATGACGATGTGCGCGCGATTCTAAGCTCGGGCTGTTGTTCGGCCGTGCGCCGCATAAGTCCCGTGGTGTACCCGCAAGATGGGAAAGTGCAGGTGCGGGTCGGCAGCGTTTATCGCAAAGTTAGTATCGAAGGTGTGGGCGCGGATTACTTAGATATTAGCAACGACACGGTGGAGAACGGGCGCACGTTTCGTGATGAAGATATGCGCGAACGCCGGGCCGTGGCGATCATTGGGCCCAAAGTACACAACACCCTTTTTGGCCTGCATACCGACCCGATCGGCAAGACCTTACGCATGAATGATCTTAAATTAACGGTAGTTGGCGTATTGAAAGAAAAATCGCGTAAATTTTTGTCCACAATTGGCGCAGAGAATTACGACACTAACGATCGGATTTTGATCCCCTATACGCTTTATCAGCAATTGCTTGGGTCAAAAAATGTCCACACCATACAGGCTGAAGCGGTAGATCTTGCTTCGTCCGAGATTGCGCTTAGGCAGTTAGTTGAGACCTTGCAACGTAGTCATAATTATAAGTATGAATATACGCAGGAGAGTATGCGAGCTTGGATAGACACTGCAAACCGTATTCTGTGGAGTGTTTCGCTCATCGGTTTGGTGGGCGCTTTGGTTTCGCTGTTTATTGGTGGCTTGGGAATTATGAATATTATGAGCACGTCAGTGGTCGAGCGAACCCGCGAAATTGGGATTCGCAAAGCTATTGGCGCACGCAATGGCGATATCCTCGCCCAATTTTTGTTCGAAGCAGTGTTTATTAGCGGCTTGGGTGGCTTGTTGGGTTTGGTGATGGGCGGCCTAGCGAGTTATGCGCTGGCGCTGTGGACGGGACTACCGTTGCAGCCATCGCTATTAATGGTTGCTGTGGCTTTTACGGTCTCGATATTAGTCGGTGTTTTGTCCGGATATTACCCCGCCCGTCATGCGGCAGCCTTGCGGCCGGTGGATGCGTTGCGGTATGAATAACAAACATCTGCCCGTGATAGCACGGGCAGATGTAATGTCGCTATTTTTTCTTTTTCTTTTTCAACGTGTCTAGCTCTGTGGCCAATGTGTCACGCTCGGTTTTTACCTGGGTCAATTCCGTGTTAGCGGCGTCCAATTGCGTTTGTGCCGCTTCAGCAGTTTGCAATTTGGTGCGCAAGTCGGTTAGCTCCGAATCTTTCGCTGACAGATCATTGCGGAAAGTGCTCAGTTCAGTTTCTTTTTTGGCTAAGTCGCTTTTTGTGGTGGCCAATTGCTGTTGTAGATCGGCTACCTGGCTTTTTAGTTGGTCGCGTTCTTCTGCCCCGCATCCGGCTAAGCCGCTAACCAATACTATTGCCACGGCTAAAGACGTGATTAGGCGTTTCATTTAACATCTCCTTCTAACAGTTTTATATAAAGGGCGGATCGCGCGGTATTCTAATACAGTCGGCGGAGCGGTGAAAGTATATATTCTTATTGGCGTTTGCCGAGATGTCGGGAATAAGCGACTTTAGGTTTTGCGACTAAATTCAGTTTGACTTTATTGCGCTGTGGCTTGGAGAATAGGCGCATAGAGAGAAATCTCTTGGGGGAGCAGGATTTAATAGCCATAAAACGCAAGGAGGAGCTATGAAGCTTCCACGGATATCGGATGGTTCTTTGTTATTGTCTTTGTTGTCAGTTTTCGTTGGGTGTCTAGCGTCTAACCCTGCACTGGCACAATCATCGTATACCCTTTTTGAATCGGGCCAAGTCCGACCATTGGCATTGTCGCCTGATAAATCACACCTCTACGCGGTTAACACACCCGATAATCGTCTAGAAATATTTCGCGTTACTGAAAAAGGCTTGCAACATCGCGGCTCGGTAACGGTGGGTCTTGATCCCGTTGCGGTAATGGCACGTTCCAATAGCGAAGTGTGGGTAGTGAACCACGTTTCCGACAGCGTAAGCATTGTAGACGTGCGTCAACCTTCACGACCCAAAGTGGTAAAAACATTGCTGGTGGGTGATGAACCACGCGACATTGTGTTCGCCGGTCCGAATAGTACCCGTGCCTTTATCACGACAGCGCATCGGGGTCAAAATAGTCCAATTGATCCGCAATTTACTACTCCGGGCGTGGGGCGTGCCGATGTGTGGGTCTTTGATGCGGCCAATTTGAGCCACCGACTTAACGGCTCACCTCTGACGATTCTCACACTTTTTACTGATACGCCGCGTGCGTTGGCTGTCAGCGCGGATGGCCGACGCGTTTATGCTGCGGGTTTTCATACTGGCAATCGCACAACAGCGGTGTTTGAGGAGTTGGTGCCTGACGGTGGCGAAGCTGCAGGAGGCCTTCCCTCCACGCGCGTGGATGCGGCCGGAGAAGCGCAACCGGAGACAAGTTTGATCGTAAAATACGACGGCAGTCATTGGTTGGACGAATTACGTCGCACGTGGGATCACGCGGTGCCGTTTGCTCTGCCGGACAAAGACGTATTTGTGATTGATGCAATGGCTAATCCGCCGGCACAGCTACCTGGCACTGGCGGTTATTTTAGTGGAGTGGGCACAGTCCTCTTTAACATGGTGGTGAACCCGGCGTCAGGTCGCGTTTACGTGGCCAATACGGAGGCAATGAATCAAACTCGCTTTGAAGGCGCAGGATTACGTTTGGGTCGGGATCATACTTTGCAGGGTCATTTGCACGAAAGTCGCATTACTGTGCTCGATGGAATAGCCGTCAAACCACGCCACCTCAACAAGCACATCGATTACAAACAGTGTTGCGCGCCGTTGCCCAACGCAGAAAATGCCAAGAGCTTAGCGCAGCCCATGGGCATGGCTGTCACCGACGATGGAAAAACACTCTATGTGACAGCCTTCGGTTCAAGCAAAGTAGGCGTTTTCAACACCAAGCAATTAGAGAACGACACCTTCGAACCCTCAACGCGTGATCAAATTGCGCTGCGCGGCGGAGGTCCTAGTGGGTTGGTGTTGGATGAAGAGCGTGACAGATTGTATGTCTTGACGCGCTTTGATAACAGTATTTCCGTCATCGACACAGACCATCGCAAAGAGACGGCGCACGTGGCGATGTACAATCCTGAGCCACCGAGTATTGTGCGGGGTCGGCCGTTTCTCTATAACGCGGCGTTCACCTCAAGCCACGGTGATTCATCGTGCTCAAGCTGCCATGTGTTTGGCGACTTCGATAGTCTCGCGTGGGACTTAGGCGATCCAGACGGCACTACGCTACAAAATCCAGGTCCTTTTGCTATCCCCATTGAGATCTTCGATGCAAACCCGCATTTTCGCGCTCTAAAAGGCCCCATGACGACGCAAAGCTTGCGGGGCATGGCTAATCACGGCGCTATGCATTGGCGCGGTGATCGTACCGCGGCTAATGACGAACTAAGCGTGCAACCGAATAGCGGCGCATTTAATGAAGATGGCGCGTTTAAGACGTTTAATGTTGCCTTTCCGGGGCTAAATGGGCGGCACGCCATGCTTGAGGCGCAAGACATGCAAGCTTTCGCTGATTTTGTTCTGCAGATTACCTATCCGCCAAACCCAATACGTAATTTGGATAACTCATTAACACCGGATCAAGCAGCGGGTCGCGCCATGTACTTTGGCGATCGATCGGATACCTTTCTCAATTGCAATGGCTGTCATGTCTTGGACCCCGCTGGTAATAAAGAATTTGGTGTGGCGAAACCAGGATTTTTCGGTACCGATGGCCGGTTTAGTTTCGAGGCTGAAACACAGATTTTCAAAATTCCGCATCTGCGTAATCTTTATCAAAAAATCGGCATGTTCGGGATGGCGTCCGCGCCGTTCGTGCTTCCTGGTGATAACGGTTTCAAAGGTGACCAAGTTAGAGGTTTTGGTTTCTTGCATGATGGCAGCTTCGACACCTTATTTCGCTTTCATAGCTTAGGGCTCTTTGCACAACGGCCCACTGGCTTTTTTGGGCCTGGCGATCCGGGTAATCCAGGAGGCTTTCCATTTGTTCCACCAGAGCATCCGTTAGCGTCGCAAGTCAATCCGATTGGAATAAAGCTACGCCATCAAGTTGAACAATTTATGTTGGCGTTTGATAGCAATCTTGCGCCTATCGTAGGACAGCAAGTGACCTTGACGGCAAAGAATGCGGATATTGCACTACCGCGCATTGATTTGTTGATACAGCGGGCCCAGGCGTCGGAATGCGAGCTGGTCGCGAAATTGCATTTTGGGGCACGTGAGTATGGTTATTTATACAATAACGGAGTATGGAAAACCGACAGTATTAAACGTGCGCCAATTTCAAATGCGGTCTTGCAAGACATCGTTAAGTACAGAAAACTGCCCATCACCTATACCTGTGTGCCGCCGGGTTCTGGTCTACGCATTGGTTTAGACCGTAATGGCGACGGCGTGCTTGACGGCGATGAGAGCTCGGAGCGTAGACTCGTTCCTTCCTTAACCAAAGTGCTGAATCGTAGACCATAGTAGTTTGAGTCATTTCCTTGCGGGCGCCTGATAATTCGATTTATTGGGCGCCCGCAACGGCAGTTAG
>JANPPH010000040.1:0-6791 GCA_031428395.1 Gammaproteobacteria bacterium | reverse complement strand
CGGAGTATTTTGGTCTTTAGGCGCACCAACTATCAGGTATTGCAACCATGACGTTTGGCGGCGCTATTGGAACAACATAACTGGCGCTTACCGACGTACAGCTCAGTACAAAAAAATGGGGCGCTAAGCCCCATTTTTTCTTTTCATCAAACTAATTTTACTTGTTTACGCGCGGTGCTAATTCACCTTTGACGTAACGCTTGGTCATTGCTTCCAAGGACAATATCTTGAGCTTGGAGGCTTGGCCTGAGCAGCCGAAGGCTTCGTAGCGGGCTTTGCAGATGTCCTTCATGGCCTTGGTGGAGGCTTTGAGGAATTTGCGGGGGTCGAATTCTTTGGGGTTTTCGGCCAGGAATTTGCGGACAGCGCCGGTGCTGGCCATGCGTAAGTCGGTGTCGATATTGATTTTGCGCACGCCGTGCTTGATGCCTTCTACGATTTCGCTGACAGGCACGCCATAGGTTTGACCCATGTCACCGCCGTATTTGTTGATGATCTCTAACCACTCTTGGGGAACGGAGGAAGAACCATGCATTACCAAATGCGTGTCGGGGATACGTTTGTGAATTTCTTTGATGCGACTGATGGCTAAGATGTCGCCAGTGGGCGGGCGACTGAATTTATAGGCCCCGTGCGAGGTGCCAATAGCAATTGCCAATGCATCCACGCCAGTTTTCTGAACAAAATCTGCTGCTTCTTCAGGGTCTGTCAACATTTGCTCGTGCGACAAAACACCTTCTGCGCCTGATCCATCTTCTTCGCCTGCAGTGCCAGTCTCCAAGGAGCCCAAGCAGCCTAACTCACCTTCTACCGATACGCCGCCAGCATGTGCCAATTCTACAACTGCGCGCGTGATGTTAACGTTATATTCGTAGCTCGCGGGCGTCTTCATGTCTTCCATCAAAGAGCCGTCCATCATGACTGAGGTAAAGCCCAATTGGATGGAGCGCAAGCAAACGCCAAGAGAGGAGCCGTGGTCTTGATGCACGACGATAGGGATATGAGGCCATTGTTCAGAGGCGGCTTCCATCAAGTGGCGCAAAAAGGGCGCACCAGCGTAGCTACGTGCGCCAGCAGAGGCTTGCACGATAACGGGGCTATCTGTTTCATCCGCAGCTTGCATGATCGAATGCATTTGTTCTAGGTTGTTGACGTTGAATGCAGGCACGCCATAAGTGTGCTCGGCTGCGTGATCCAATAATTGACGTAGTGTTATCAGTGCCATATTTTTCTCCTTAATGAACTAGATGACTAAAATTCTACTGCAAATCTTTACGGGCTCTAAAGGATCGCTCGATTTGATCCTGGCGCTACTATTCGTTGCTCACGAACTTTAAACCTTACTCAGTCTCTCGGCTCTACAAGGTCGCCGACGCGCACGATTTTCATCGCGTTGGTACCACCGTGTACGCCAACCAAATCACCTTTAGTGATAATCACAAGGTCCCCGTCTTTCACCGCTTGACGGCGTACCAATTCCGCGATTACCGCCTTATTAACCACAGCATGATCCGTCGACGACACATCAAACTTGATAGGATAAATACCACGATACAATGCAACTTTGCGCAATGTTTGAATGTGTGGCGTCAGCGCATAAATAGGTATGCCCGAACTAATGCGCGACATCCATTGAGGCGTGGCGCCAGACTCGGTTAAAGCAGCGATAGCTTTGGCGCCTAAATGATTAGCCGTATACATCGATGCCATGGCGATCGCCTCATCAATCCGCCCAAAGCGCGTATTAATGCGATGATCAGATTGAATAGCACTGGGATGTTTTTCTGCACTGCGGCAAATGCGATCCATCGCCGCAACCACTTTCACTGGATATTTGCCTGTCGCCGTTTCCGCCGAAAGCATGACCGCGTCGGTACCATCGAGTACAGCGTTCGCGACATCAAATACTTCTGCCCGTGTCGGAATCGGACTTTCGATCATTGACTCCATCATCTGTGTAGCCGTAATAACAACGCGATTGAGTGCTCGCGCCAGCTTGATAATGTGTTTTTGCACAGCAGGCAACTCGGCATCGCCTATTTCAACGCCAAGATCGCCGCGTGCGATCATCACAGCATCAGTAGCCGAAATAATTTCTTCTATGTCTTCAACCGCTTCAGCACGTTCGATCTTCGCAACGATACTCCCGTGACCACCCGCCGAGCGAAGCAAACCACGCGCCCGATGAATATCCGCTGCAGTGCGCGGAAAAGAAATAGCAACGTAATCCGCCTCCATTTCGGCCGCGACAACAATATCTTCGCGGTCCTTGTCGGTAATCGCCGCCGCTGAGAGACCACCACCTTGGCGGTTGATACCTTTGTTATTCGATAGCTCGCCGCCAGTTATGACTTGGCAAATGATTTCGCCATTCTGTACATTCTCGACGAACAGTACGATGCGCCCATCATCGAGCAGCAAGGTATCGCCATTTTTTACATCGTTGGGTAACTCTTTGTACGCTATGCCGACTCGATCTTCGTCACCGGCCGCCGCGTCGAGTTTAGCGTCGAGAATAAAACGCCTGCCCTCTGTCAGCAGCACTTTGCTATTTTTGAACCGCTGAGTGCGAATTTTTGGGCCTTGCAGATCCGCTAAGATCGCAATGTGGCGGCCTACTTTATCGGCACACTCTCGCACCAATGCTACACGGCGCTTATGATCCTCCGGAGTGCCATGTGAAAAATTTACTCGCGCAACGTCCGCACCGGCTGCAATAATTTCTTGCATAATTTTCGGATCATCCGTAGAGGGTCCGAGTGTTACTACAATCTTAGTCCGTCGCAATGTCATCACTATTTGGGTTCCTGCGCCGAAATCCGTTCGACTGCCCGGCTTATGCCGAGCAAATTATGGCTTTGTTCAGACTGTCGTTCGACGACATTTGCTCTGAACATATTTACTCCAAAACAGCCATTTAAATTGATTGCCTACTTTGCACGCTCTTCTAAAATGGCAACAGCAGGTAGCTGTTTGCCCTCAAGAAATTCTAGAAAAGCGCCGCCACCGGTGGAGATATAAGATATTTTATGTGCGATGTTGTATTTCGCTACGGCGGCCAGCGTATCGCCGCCACCCGCAATCGAAAACGCAGGGCTGTCCGCAATAGCTTCCGCCAGCGCCTTAGTGCCATCGCCGAACTGATCAATTTCAAAAACACCAACAGGCCCATTCCATACAATTGTGCCGGCTGTTCTAATAATCTCTGCAAAAACCGCTGACGTTTTTGGGCCTACGTCAAAAATCATGTCATCGGCAGCAACAGCAGCCACGTCTTTGAGTGTTGCCGCCGCTTTTGCGGAAAACTCTTTACCGCAGACAACGTCTGAAGGAATCGGAATATCGGCTCCACGTGCCTTGGCAGCTTCAGTTAGGCGTTTGGCCTCATCCACCAAGTCAGGCTCGTATAATGACTTACCCACTGGATGTCCGGCGGCAGCGATAAAGGTGTTGGCGATGCCCCCACCAACGATAAGCTGATCGACAACTTTGGATAGCGACTCTAGGACAGTCAGCTTCGAGGAAACTTTCGAACCGCCAACGATAGCAACGAGCGGACGCTTGGGTTTCTCCAAGGCCTTGCCCAAGGCATCCAACTCGGCGGCCAACAGAGGGCCTGCACAGGCGATCGGGGCAAACTTGGCAACGCCATGAGTTGAGGCTTCTGCGCGATGAGCCGTGCCGAAAGCATCCATCACAAACACATCGCACAGGGCGGCCATTTTTTTCGCTAGATCATCGGAGTTTTTCTTTTCACCTTTGTTGAAGCGCACGTTTTCGCAGACCACCACTTCACCCGGCTCGACATTCACGCCATCCAGCCAATCTTTCACGAGCCGCACCGGCTTGTTCAGCAACTTGCGTAGATGCGCCACAACCGGCGCCAACGAGGCTTCTTCGGCGTATATACCTTCTTCTGGTCGGCCCAGGTGCGACATCACCATGACCTTGGCACCGGCTCGCAGAGCGTGCTCGATAGTGGGTATTGAGGCCCGAATCCGCGTGTCATCGGCCACCATACCGTCCTTCAAAGGCACATTTAGGTCTTCACGAATTAGCACCCTTTTTCCTGCCAGTGCCAGATCCATCATTTTTATAACTTTCATGAGAATCCTCTAACCAAAAATAAGAAAGAAATTAGTTAACATCGCAACTTTAACCCAGATTTTCCATTAGCACTATACTGCGGCTGCACAACGCACTGAATCTGCGCAAGAAAAGATGCAAAACAGTCTGTCACCGTAGAGTGACTACGCCTCCGACTGTTTTTCATCTTTTCTCGCCCATCTTCAGCACCTTGCGCACCCTCGCTACGAGGCTAATGGAAAATCTGGGTTTAACTAATTTCTCTCGATAAATCCCGGTGCGCGCTAATGTCGCACGCACCGGGTTTATTTTCAATTACTTCGCTTGCATCAATGCAACAGTGGTATCCAACATACGGTTGGAAAAACCCCACTCGTTGTCATACCAAGCCAGTACTTTGACCATGTTACCTTGCATAACTTTGGTCAAGGTGGATTCATAGATCGAAGATGAACTATCGTGGTTGAAATCCACCGAGACGAGTTGTTTGTCATTAAACGACAAGATACCTTTTAAATCACCACTGGCGGCGTCTTTAAGAATGGCATCAATTTCGTCTTTGCTGGTGTTGCGTGATGCAACGAAAGTCAAGTCAACTAACGATACGTTAATGGTCGGCACGCGCACCGCGAAGCCATCCAATTTGCCGTTCAGTTCTGGCATGACCAAGCCGACCGCCGCAGCAGCGCCGGTTTTGGTTGGGATCATCGACATCGTGGCCGATCTTGCGCGACGTAAATCCTTGTGGAACACATCGGTCAGCACTTGGTCGTTGGTATAGGAATGGATGGTCGTCATCAAACCATGTTGAATGCCGATCTTATCCTGTAAAGGTTTAATCAGCGGCGCCAAGCAATTGGTTGTGCAGGACGCATTTGAAATGACGGTGTGCGAGGCTTTCAACGTCTTGTGGTTAACACCATAAACGATAGTCGCATCGACATCTTTTTCACCCGGCGCAGAGATAATGACTTTTTTCGCGCCACCAACCAAATGTGCGCTCGCCCTTTCTTTGCTGGTGAACAAGCCCGTGCATTCCATGACGACATCAACGCCCAGCTCGCGCCATGGTAATTTGGAGGGGTCACGTTGTGCCAGCACGCGAATCTTGTCGCCGTTGACGATCATGTTCTCGCCTTCGACTGATACTTGGCCAGGAAAACGACCGTGCACGGTGTCGTACTGCGTCAAATGCGCATTGGTTTCTGCATCGCCCAAATCGTTTACCGCAACGATTTGGATTTCGTTGTTGCGTTTCGACTCATACAACGCACGCAACACATTGCGCCCTATACGGCCATAGCCGTTGATTGCTACTTTAATTGCCATGTTGATCTCCCAGAGATTGTTAAGAATAAAAAATTTTTAGGCTCGGGAATCCCTTCTACCGCGATACGTCTTCAACGGCCTTCACGACAGCTTCTGCAGTAATGCCAAAGTGTTTGAACAATTCACCCGCAGGGCCAGACTCGCCAAACGTTGTCATACCAATGACTTTGCCCTGGAGACCGACATAGCGGAACCAATAGTCGGGCACGCCCGCTTCCACCGCGACACGCGCGGTAACATCAGGCGGCAACACGGCGTCGCGGTAAGCCTTGTCTTGTGCGGCGAAAATGTCCGTGGCTGGCATGGACACGACGCGCACGTGGCGGCCTTTGTCGTTCAAAATTTTGGCTGCAGCAACGGCCAATTCCACTTCCGAACCGGTGGCGATAATAATTGCATCCGGCTTCGCACCGGCATCTACCAGCACATAACCACCACGGCTAATATTCGCCAACGTGGCCGCATCGCGAGGCTGCGGGGCGAGGTTTTGACGCGAAAATATTAATGCACTCGGGCCATTTTTGCGCTCGAGAGCCATTTTCCATGCCACGGCCGATTCAATGGAGTCGCAAGGACGCCATACCGACATATTAGGGATAATGCGCAATGAGGTGACTTGTTCGATAGGCTGGTGAGTTGGGCCATCTTCACCAAGACCAATAGAGTCGTGAGTGAATACATAAAGCGAGCGAATTTTCATTAACGCCGCCATGCGTACCGCGTTGCGCGCATAGTCGGAGAAGATTAAAAATGTACCGCCGTAGGGGATAAAGCCGCCGTGCAATGCCATGCCATTCATCATCGCGCACATCGCAAATTCACGAACGCCATAATAGATATAGTTGCCATCGGAAACGGTTTTACTCACGCCCTTCGAACCTGACCACAACGTCAAGTTGGAGCCGGCCAAATCGGCGGAACCCCCCAAAAGTTCTGGCAAAATTGGCGCGTACGCATTGATGGCGTTTTGCGATGCTTTTCTGGAAGCGATTTTTTCTGCTTTGGTATCGACCGCTTTTACATACTCCGTCGATTTCTTTTCCCAATCAGCAGGCAAATCGCCCTTCAAGCGGCGCCCAAACTCGCTGGCCAGTTCAGGAAAAGCAGCTTTGTAGGCGCTGAATTTTTCATTCCAATGACGTTCAGCTTCGACACCTTTGGCGGTAGCATCCCAACCTGCGTAAATCTCATCGGGAATCACAAACGGCTCATGGTTCCAACTGATGTTCGCGCGCGTGGCTTTAATCTCATCAGCGCCCAGCGGTGCACCGTGACAATCATGACTACCGCATAAATTTGGCGCGCCATAGCCAATGACCGTTTTGCAGCAAATCATAGAAGGCTTGTCGTTGACGGAACGCGCTTCAAGAATTGCC
>JANPPH010000039.1:0-4229 GCA_031428395.1 Gammaproteobacteria bacterium | reverse complement strand
ATACGTCGCACCTCGGTTCGAAATGTCACGGCTGACTCCGTGTCATTGATAGCCATCTGTACATGCTTAGCCGTAATCCTCATTGCACCCTCACCGTATGCGCTGAGCATCGCCTTATGACCCAGAATATTGACTAAGCGTGGCGTGCCAGCACTGCCTTTATGCAACAGGCGTAGCGCGTCATTAGAAAATAGTTCAGATCCATCGTATCCCGCTATACGCATGCGATGCGCAACATAGGTCGCAACGCCAGGCACATCTAGCGGCCCAAGTCGACACGAAAAACTAATTCGTTGTTTGAGTTGACGCACTGCGGGGCTATTTAGGCGTTGATCCAATTCAGGCTGACCAAACAATACGATTTGCAACAATTTGTGGCGTTGAGTTTCAAGATTACTTAACAGTCGCAATGCTTCAAGAGTTTCCGCAGGCATGGCGTGGGCTTCATCAAGGCAAATCACTGCGGCACAACGATAGCGGTCATAGGTCTTCAAAAGAAAATCGTTAATTGACCGTAGAATCTGGTGTTGCGTAATATCATGACTATAAGGCACCCCGAACTCGTCGGCGATAGCGAGCAGCAAAGTCTTTGGCTCAAGGTAAGGATTAGGTATATACGCCGTGACATAGTTGCCTTCAAGAAGGCTGAGAAAACGCCGGCAGAGCAATGTTTTACCCGTCCCGACCTCACCTACCACCTTGGTAAAACCTTCACCGGTGCGCAGTGCAACCATCAATGTGTTGAGCGCAATTTGAAATGATTCGTGGGCAAAGAAAAACCGGGTATCAGGAGTAATCGTAAAGGGTGGTGAATTAAGTGAAAAATGCGCAGCATAAATCAATTCTGGCTGCCGTTCAGCAGCCGCTCGACCTTCGTAGACATCATAGACGCTAGCGATCATAACGTTACCTACTGTGTGCGTTCCAACTCAAATGGTCTGTCCTGGCTTGCCTGGGTGGTGTTACCCCATAACTCTTCTGATTCCAATACTGTCGGTTTTAATAGGATAATTAATTCTTTCTTAATCCGCGTATACTTCTGATGCTTAAAAAGATTACCCACCAACGGCAAGTCGCCGAGCAATGGTACTGATGCATTTTGATCGGAAATCGCCTCTTTCATCAGGCCGCCTATTACGATTATCTCACCTGTCGCTGCGCGAACTACACTGTCTGACTCTTGTATGGTGCTAAAAGCCAGCGGCAAACTAAAACTTTGCCCACTCACCACAAAGTTTTTGTCCTTTTGCGTCACGTTGCTTACGCTTGGATGAATATGCAGCACTACGTTTTTGTTACGATCAATTTGTGGTGTCACGTCTAGTGCTATTCCAGAGAAGAATGGTGTGAGCTCTACAGAAGGCATGGAAGTAGTTGTCGCGCCCGCGGTAGCGGTGGAGTTAGTGACACTCGTAACGAAAAATTCATCGCCACCTACCTTTATTACGGCCTTTTGATTGTTTGCCGTAGAAATGCGTGGACTCGATAAAACATGTACTTTGCCTTGTGTCTTTAATAACTCCAACAACGCTGCAAAGCTTTTCATTTTTGCTTGTAAGGCAAAAACACCGCCGAATGCAGAAGTCACTGCAGAGCTGATCGGACTAAACGCATCCGGTTGAAGATTGCCCGTTTGGCCGACAATTTCGCTGACTCCTGAACCACCGAAGATCTTTCCACCGCCAGTTTGGCTAGTCAAATAGTTCACATCACCTGCCTTGCCCAAGCCCGACCAATTAATCCCCGCCTGGAATCGGTCATCGAGTTCCACCTCAATTATCTTTGCCTCAATAATGACTTGGCGATTGACATTGGCCTGACTGAGTACTAAAAACTCTGCTACGACACGCAGTTCATTCGGTGCCGCCTTGACGACAACTAATCCGGCTTGTGGATTCACCACAACTTGGCGCCCGCCTTCGGTTCCTACAATCGCCTTTAATGTTGCATCGGTGGTTTTCCAAAAATCGGACTCTGACACGGTATCGACTTGAATTCCTGGCGTTTGCCCACCACCCTGACCATTGCTCGCATTGCCCGATGAACTCGCCCGCAACTCACCCGATGAGACTTTCACCTGCGAACGACCCTTGCGATTTATATCAAGGTAATTGACGCTAAAAACACGCGTCTGAAGTGTGTTGCCCAAAACAAAATAGCGCCGCCCGTCGCGTCGATACTCATAGCCATACACTTCGCGTATCGCCTCGACTGCCTCAGGGACGGTGACCCCTTTAAGTTCCAATGACATATTGCCAGTCACGTCAGGATGGACCACCATGCTATAGGCGGTCCCCTCTACCAGGCTCATAAAAATATTTCTCGCAGGTATGTCCTCTGCCGATAAATCGAAACGCACCTCACGCTCTTTTGAAGTGTCTTTACTTACTTCCCATTGCAATGGTGGAAGCAATGCTTGGCTAATTTCAACCGGTACGACTTGCTCCTTACGCGCAGTTTCAGCTGCCTTGGCTTGACTCAACTGCGCATCAATGTCGTTTAAAGTATTTTCAGCTGGCCGCATAGTTTGGCATGCGCTTAACAGACCCGGGAGGGCCACGCCCAGTAAAACCATCCGAGCGGTTTTGCGCAAAACGCTATCACCGTGGAACATTATTCTGTCCTCGCAGCACGTGCCTACGCAGTGCCGTTTTTTCTGGCAGCAAACGCAATACTTCGCGTACACCGCCTCTTAGAAGCGTCACCTGTTGAGGTGAAATTTCAATAATTTCTGCGTCTGCCACACGTTCGCCAACATAAAAGGTTTTACCATTGATGACCGCGAGACGACGATTTGGTGCTACTAATGTCGATTGTAAAAAAAGTGCTTCTTTTGGCTTAGCAATAACTTTTGTATTGACGACGACCCGCTCACGTTTAACATTTGGGCGAGTGGGATCAGCCAAATCGGTAGATAAGTCCGCCAACACTAGGGTGGGCATACACAGTGCCAATAGCGCCACAACGCACATCCTCCTGGGAAGCTTCGCTGACTTCAAATGGTGATCCATGCAGGCTCCAAGTTCACCGTGTAAAGCGTAATTTCAGCCGCCGAAAGAGGGAATTTGTCCGTAGTCAAACTCACCGATCCCCACAATATTTTCCTCGGCTGATCCTCGATGCTTTGCAGCAACCGCACAATATCCCAGTAGCGCCCTTTTACTTCAATCAACATACCGTGTTTATATAAACTGACATCATCCCGACTTTTGCCTTTTTCGGCTGGTTGAGGCGTTGCGTCTTTTGTCTGGGGACTGCTTTGCTGCGTCTGCAGTTTGCCGTCCTGCCCGGTTAGCCCTTCTTCTTGGGGCGCAGGATTCATAAGCTCTGCTTCAATATTCTCTAGTCGTAAAACCTCGACTTGCCGATTGCCTGCCAATATATGTTCGACAAGTTGCGCCATCTCTGTAGGTGCGACGAGTTGTGCGATCAATGTCGGAACACGCTGCATCTCTGCAATACTCTCTTGCAACGATGCCATTCTGGCGCGATTCGCGGCATCAGATTCCTGTTCCCGCATCGACACTAAACGCTTCAAATCGACGCCGATACTCTTTACTTGCTGCTCTTTTAGAACAATATTGGCGCTCAACTTTGCCTGAGTATTTTTAAATAGCGGAAGAATGGCGTAGGCGTTTACGGCATAGATTAAGGCTAGGCTTGCGACTAAAACCAACGCTCTCTCGCGCAACGACAACGCCTCGATCCTGGCATTGAGATTATCTAAAGGCTGTTTGAATATTTTATTCACGGCGCCAATTTTTCCTGCGAATCTGTCGAAACAAGAAAATCTACAGTTTCACTGGTGGTAGCCTTTTTCTCATCGATCGGCCGATCTAATTGAAACACCTGAAATTCTGTGCCCTTAAGAACGCTCTCTGTTGATAGCTGGCGCAAATACCTTGGCACGATTTCAGGTTGATTTGTTTTACCGCGCAACGATAATGCCTGGTGCGGACCAATAGTAATGCCGGTCAGCCACAAATCGTCATTATGATGTCGAGCGAAGGCCAAGAAATACCCAGAATATCCACTGCTGCTCTCAGTTATATGTTGTTTGATGAGCTCCTCAATTTGCTTTTGATTAGCAAGCACTTGCTCCAAATCTTGGATTTTTTGCTGCAAATCAGGATCTGGCGCATCATTGATCATATGCGTACTTAGGTCACCCTGTTGCGTTGAAGCCAACGCAACACTCGACTCTAAATCGCGCAAATGCATTCGCTTAG
>JANPPH010000038.1:0-4834 GCA_031428395.1 Gammaproteobacteria bacterium | reverse complement strand
TTCGCCGGTGCGGGTGTCAACACCAGCTCGTTTGCATCAGTCGCAAGCTTAGATATCTCCACTGCATCAGGCGCACAGAGTGCGATCACTGCCTTGGATGCGGCGCTGGCATCTCTTAACAGCAACCGTGCAGACCTTGGTTCTTATCAAAATCGTTTCGAATCGGCGATCTCCAATTTGCAAACGACTTCTGAGAACTTATCTGCATCACGTAGCCGTATCAGAGACGCAGACTTTGCTGCGGAAACGGCCAACATGACACGTGGTCAGATTCTGCAACAAGCAGGTACGGCGATCTTGGCACAAGCTAATTCTTTGCCAAACAACGTACTGTCATTACTGCGGTAAGGTAAAAAATGGAGCCGCCTGGGCCACAAGCCTGGGCGGATCTCTATTGACGATATGAGGTATTTTTTATGGTACCGAATATTTCAACGATTTCAGTTTATGCATCTGCTTCTGCTTCAAAGCCATCAACAGATCCAAAGCCAGGCAAGGTCGAAAGCCTGACATCCGACATTATTCCATCTCAACAAAAGGATGTGCCAGTAGATCAACGGCAACCCACTCAAAGTGAATTGGCGGATGCAGTCACCAGTTTAAACAACCACGTTCTCAATTATCGCAGCGATCTGCATTTTAGCGTCGATACGGATAGTGGGACGGTAGTAGTCAAAGTAGTGGATACGCAGACTGAAGAGGTGATACGACAAATGCCTTCCGAAGAAGCGCTGGCAATGGCGCGAGGTCTCAAAGAAACCGGAAGCCTACTCCTAAACACTAAGGCGTAAACAGCGCCTAGGCAGAGGTTATTTATGGTATCGATTACATCCGCTGGTATCGGCTCTGGATTAGACGTTAATGGATTAGTAACGCAACTCATGGCCGTAGAGCGCCGAAGCGTTACCGTACTCGATAGAAAGGAAGCCGGCTTTCAGGCAAAGCTAAGCGCCTACGGTAGTTTTAAGGGTGCGCTATCCGCTTTCCAAAACGCGATGAGCGGATTGGGCAACGTATCAAAATTCCAAGCCTTCAAAAGTACTTCCACCGATACCAGTGTCGTTACCGTCGCGGCTTCGAGCAATGCGGCGGCGGGCAATTATTCCGTTGAAGTCACCCAACTGGCTCAGGCGCAAAAACTTCGATCCAAAGCGTTTGCCGACGTCGTCAATCCTGTAGGGTCCGGTTCGCTTACATTTCAATTTGGAAAATTCAGTGGCGGAGCCTTCACGGCGAATAGCGATAAGGCAACGCAGACTGTCACTATCAGTAGTGATCAAAGCAGCTTGACGGGTATTCGCGATGCAGTGAACTCAGCCAATATCAGCGTGACTGCGGCGATCTTAAATGATGGAACGGGTAATCGTCTGGTGTTTACGTCCAAAGACAGCGGCGAGACTAATGGTCTCAAAGTCACCGTAGCGGACAGTAGCGACGCAAGTAATGTCGACGATGCGGGCTTGTCTCAACTTGCTTATGATCCAGCGGCAATCGCCGGTAGTGGAAAGAATTTGACTGAGTCCGTCGTCGCTCAAAATGCCACGATGAAAGTCGACGGTATCACTATCAGCAAGCCTACCAACTCTGTCACGGATGTCATCCAAGGCGTGACGCTCAATCTGTTAAAGGTAAGCGTCGTCAATACGCCAACGTCAGTTGTGGTGGCGCGTGACACAGACGGAGTAAAGCTATCCATAGAGGCCTTCATCAAATCTTATAATGAGATTAATAAAACGATAAAAGATTTGACTGCATACAATCCGACGACCAAGCAGGCATCAATTCTTCAGGGCGACTCATCGGCCTTATCGGTGATATCACAGATTCGCAGGACGCTTAATTCTACAGTTACTGGTTTGAATGGAGCATTTTCCTCTCTTTCGCAAGTCGGCGTCTCGTTCCAGAAAGACGGCACGCTTGCGCTGGATTCGGCTAAATTGCAGAAAGCGATAGACACTAATTTCAGCGACATTGCAGGATTGTTTGCATCACAGGGCAAACCTACGGATAGTTTAGTGAACTATGTTAGTGCTGCGGAAAAAACTCTAGCCGGAAGTTACGCCGTGTCGGTGAGTCAACTCGCGGCGCAGGGTTATCGAGGCGGCGCCACCGTTGCCGCGTTGGCGGATACGGCTGAGACATTTACGACACCATTCGTTGTGGATGCCAATAACGATACCTTTACGTTGAAAGTAGACGGTACAGCCTCTGGCACGATTACCTTGGCGCAAGGTAGCTACGCTACGGCGGCAGCATTGACTGCGGAAATTCAGTCCAAAATTAATGGCGATTCGGCATTGAAGGCTGCGGCTGCGGGTGTCACTGTGTCATTTAATAGCGCGTCCGATAGCCTCACTGTAAAATCCAGTCGCTATGGTGTTGCGTCCACGGTAGAGTTTACGGCGGTGGATACCAACACGGCGACCACGTTGGGCCTAAGCGTGGGCGTCGGTACGGTAGGCGCGGATGCCGCAGGCACGATTAATGGCGCCACCGCGACGGGTTCAGGCAGATTTTTAACTGGTGCGGTGGGCGATGCCGTAGAGGGCTTAAAACTCGAAATTACCGGTACCCTCGTGGGTAGTCGCGGGACCTTAAATTATTCTCAAGGGTTTGCCTATCAGTTAGACAAATTGGCGGGCAAGCTGCTGGGGGATACAGGACCCATCAAGAGCCGCACCGAAGGTATCGATTCAAGCATCAAAGACATCAATAGGCGCCGCGATGTGCTGAGTCGGCGTTTGGATGATATCGAACAGCGCTACCGTACTCAGTTCACCGCTTTAGACAGGGTGCTCTCGCAGATGCGCAACACCAGCGACTTTTTAAGCCGACAGTTGGCGGTGACGCAATAACCCCAGATTTTCCATTAGCACTCTACTGCGGGCGCACAACGCACTGAATCTGCGCGCAAAAAGAAGAAAAGCAGTCTGTCACCGTAGAGTGACTACGCCTCCGCCTGTTTTTCTTCTTTTCTCGCCCCTCTTCAGCACCCTGCGCACCCTCGCTACGAGGCTAATGGAAAATCTGGGTTAAAAATAAATTAATGCTGGCACCAAAAACGCCGACATTATTGGCAGGACAGGTCACCTAAGACGTAGGAGAAATTTAGTGACGTATTCGAACAAAGGCCAGCCTGTGAATCAATATCGCCAGGTGGGTGCACAATCCGAGATTATGGATGCTGATCCGCATCGCCTAATCCAAATGTTGATGGAAGGCGCATTAGACAAAATTGCCGCGGCTAAAGGTTTTATGATACGTGGGGCAGTCGCGGAGAAAGGTTTGCAAATTAGCTTCGCGATTTCAATTATCGATGGCTTGCGCATGAGCTTGGATAAAGAGTTGGGCGGTGATATCGCCGCCAACCTGGACGCTCTGTATGATTACATGGGCCGACGTTTACTTGCGGCCAATGTTGAAAATAATCCTGCCTATCTAGACGAGGTAGCGTCGTTGATCAAAGAGGTCAAGAGCGCGTGGGATGCCATTCCGGCAAATGTCAGGAAGCAGGCCAAACAGGACCAAGCTTTACCCAACCACGCCATTGTAAATGTGATAGGTTAGTTGACGCGGGCTAGCGATGTGAACGTGGCGACAGAACAGCAACTCGGCGCTGGGCTAAGTCCTGCCATTGCTCTAACCCAACAGATGCTAGAGATGGTCCAGCACCACCAATGGGATGCGCTGGCGTTGCTGGAAAACCAGCGTCGTTTGTTTCTTGAGAATTTTTTTTCCAAGCCGCTAACGCTGCAAGATCGACAAGCGATGGCCGCCGATATTCATACTATTTTGGAGCTTGATCGTAAAATCATTGCTCTGGCTGAGATTGAGCGTCAAGCCGCAATGGATGGCATAAAGCAACAAGAACAAGCGCGCCGCGCCGACCGAGCTTACACCAGCGCGCAACACGATCCCAGCGAATAGATTCTTTTTAACCCAGATTTTCCATTAGCGCTCTACAGAGACAACGCCGCCGCCTGTTTGTTATCTTTTCTCGCCCATCTTCAGCACCTTGCACACCCTCGCACGAGGCTAATGGAAAATCTGGGTTTAATACTTCACCTGGCTGCATCAACAACAGTCCTTGCGCTTAGTCTCTGTTATTCCCCGCGTAGCTTTGGTATCTTGGGCGCATGAGCGAACAAAATATCGATATATTTGGCAGCACCGTGAGCTACGAGGATAGCGTACCGCTGGCGTGGCAACCGCGTAGTGATGAAAATGAAGCGCTATACCTGCTTAGTCTTAATGTGTCCAACGAAGAAACTCTGCGTATTTTATTGTTGCTCAACGACGCGACGCCAATGGATAGCGCCGATGAGGAATTGCGCATGCCGGAATTGCAGCGGATAGATCTCAAGATCAATGTCGTACTCGATTTGCTCGCGCAATTAATCACTCGCGCCGCACCGCTGCCCAAAGCCTACCCCGTACGCATCGCTGCGACCGGCATCGAGTGGCGACAAGCGCAGCCCTTGCCTCTTGGTGCGCAGGGGGTGATCGACGTGTATATGGACAAAAAATATCCGCGGCCCTTACGTCTTGCAGCGCAGATAGGTGCAATCGAAAAAGACGCCGATGAGTTTAAAATCACGGCTATCTACGAGAATATTAGCGAGGTAGTGAAGGTTTTATTGGAAAAAGTGGTCTTCAAACGTCATCGGCGCCACATTGCGCATGCGCGCCGCACCGCCACAAAATAGCAGGCATGGAATTTTGGCGGTGCTCTGTAACTCAAGGTTACCTCTAAAAATTCAAACTCCCGTCATTCCCGCGAAGGCGGGAATCCAAGTTACTGATTTATCGTTTAGTTAAAAATTCTGGATTCCCG
>JANPPH010000037.1:0-7752 GCA_031428395.1 Gammaproteobacteria bacterium | reverse complement strand
CCTAGGGCAACATGCACTGAGCCTTACCATCGTAGCTTTTATCGCCATCAAGCTGCATCAGCGCATTCGCCTTTACCCGATCTGGCAACAAGCGTTAAGCGTGATGGTGCTCATCACCCTAAACCAGTTGCTGATCCTATGGATAAATGGCTTGGTCGGACATCCGTCTAAAAGCTGGACATATTGGCTGCCTTCGATCAGTAGCGTGATATTTTGGCCCTTATTAGATGCTATCCTGCGCGGCATGCGTGGTCGGTCACGCGTAACGTAGATGCTGCACTACTTATATCTATCGCGCGTAAATGTAGTGTGCTCTGTCCTATATTGCATTGATGTTTGCGCTGCAACGTTGCCCTGAACGATGCTCAAACGGCACACTCTTAAAGATCATCTTCGCGAGACTCGCCTGTTTAATGGTCGCGCGGGGGTTGCCTTAATTATCATCACCATCTTGGCCTTCAGCCTGGTTGCACGCTTATTCTACTTGCAAATTTTTAGTCATGAACATTTCACTATGTTGTCGCAAAAAAATCGCGTCAGCCTTGTCGCCCTACCACCCACCCGTGGCCTAATCTACGATCGCAATGGCGTGTTGCTCGCACAAAATCTCCCGTCCTTCAGCCTCGAAGTTGTGCCGGAACAAGTGAGCGATATGGACGCCACCCTGAGTGATCTGAGCAAAGTTATTGAGATTAGCGATAGCGACCTCAAACGCTTCAAAAAACTGTTGCAACAAAAGCGTTCGTTTGAAAGTGTGCCACTGCGTTTTCGCCTAAGCGAAGAAGAAGTAGCGAAGTTCGCCAACGATCGATTTCGCTTTCCAGGTGTCGACATCGAAGCACGGCTTGTGCGTGACTATCCGAAAGGGCGACAGGCTGTTCATCTTATTGGATATGTTGGTCGGATAAATGAGGAAGAGTTGCAACAGCTTGATGCCTCGGTTTACAGCGGCATTAGCCACATTGGCAAAACAGGCGTCGAAAAAACCTATGAAGATTTGTTACACGGCAAGGCTGGGTTTAAACAGGTCGAAATAAATGCCTTGGGTCGATCGCTACGCACGCTTGAAGCTACGGCGCCCACCCCCGGCAAAAATCTCTATCTTACTATTGACTCGGCCTTGCAAGCGGCCGCCGAAGATGCCTTTGGCGATAGACGTGGCGCTTTAGTCGCAATTGACCCAGCCAATGGCGACGTACTTGCATTAGTTAGTACGCCAACGTTCGACCCAAATCCTTTTGTTAATGGCATAGAAACCGAAGAATATGCGGCACTGGAACAGTCGCCCAATAGGCCACTTTTCAATCGGGCTCTGCGCGGCCAATACCCTCCCGGTTCGACCGTTAAACCCTTCATGGGACTTGCTGGCCTCGAAAATGGCAAAATGTCCGCTGAAGACACCACCTATTGCCCAGGTTTTTTTTCACTCAAAGGCAATAGCCACCGCTATCGCGACTGGAAACACAGTGGACATGGCACCACTAATTTGGACAAAGCGATCGCGGAATCCTGCGACGTCTACTTTTATGACCTGGCACTTGCGCTCGGCATCGATCGTATTCATGGCTTTTTATCGCAATTTGGTTTCGGGCAAAAAAGCGGCATCGATTTACAGGGTGAAATGGCAGCACTATTGCCGTCACGAGAATGGAAGCAAAAATCACGAAAACAGGCATGGTATCCTGGCGAAACCGTTATCGTCGGCATCGGGCAGGGATACATGCTCACGACCCCCTTGCAACTCGCCTCTGCCACAGCAACGATGGCAAGCCGCGGCAATCATATGCGCCCCCGCGTAGTAAAAGCTATACAAGAACCTGATCGAAGCAGCGTCGCGATCGTCGAGCCTGTGCGGAATAACGTAATACGCTTATCCAATTCCGATTATTGGGATCAAGCAATCAATGCAATGATCAATGTTGTGCATGGAGCCAACGGCACCGCCAAAGCAATTGGCGCAAATGCTTCGTTCCAGATTGCAGCCAAAACAGGCACCGCGCAAGTCTATAGCCTAAAACAAAACGAAAAATACAATGCGGACAATATTCCAGAGAAGTTGCGCGACCATGCGTTGTTCATCGCCTTTGCGCCTGCTGAGGCACCGCGCATTGCCCTCTCAATTATTGTCGAAAACGGCGGACACGGTGGTGGCACAGCTGGGCCTATCGCGCGCCAAATTCTGGACCACTATTTATTAGCTTCAGAGCAACACGACTATGTCCAAGTTCGCTGACACCAATCCACGGCTCCATCGTTTTGGCGAACGACGCAAAAGTTCGCGCGGGTTTTTCGTCCGCGGCCTTCATCTGGATTGGCCGCTCGTATTTGGCCTGTGCCTGCTATCCATAGTCGGCCTTAGCATCCTGTACAGCGCTAGCGGCCAAAATATGGACGTTGTGACGCGCCAACTTATTCGCCTGGCAATCGCCTTCTCCGCCATGTTCGTGTTAGCCCAAATTCCACCCCATCACCTAGAGCGCTGGGCGCCTTGGCTCTATGTGGCCGGTACTCTACTGCTGGTGGCCGTTTTGGTCGTGGGCGACATCGGAAAAGGCGCACAACGCTGGTTAGACTTCGGCTTTTTCCGCTTTCAACCCTCAGAGCTTATGCGCATCGCCGTGCCGATGATGCTGGCCTGGTACATTGCTGAAAATGCCGTACCGCCTAAAGCTAAACATCTCGCCGTGGGTATGCTGTTAATTTTGCTGCCCGTGGCAATGATTGCGAAACAGCCCGACTTGGGCACTGCATTGCTTATCGCCAGCTCAGGCATCATCGTGTTGCTTTTGGCTGGCCTACGTTGGCGTATAATTGTCTATGCATTATTACTGGTCGCACCGCTTGCCTATGCATTGTGGGAATTTGGGATGCATGATTATCAGCGTCAACGCATTCTGACGTTTCTGACGCCTGAATCAGACCCATTGGGCGCGGGCTACCACATTATTCAATCCAAGATCGCCATCGGTTCTGGCGGTCTTTATGGCAAAGGCTGGCTTAACGGCACGCAATCACACCTGGAATTTTTGCCGGAACGTTCGACAGATTTCATCTTCGCCGTATTTAGCGAAGAATTTGGCTTGATAGGCGGCATTCTTTTGCTCGCCCTCTATTTATTTGTCGCCATTCGCGGCGTGTACATCGCCACCCAGGCGCAGTCGACATTTACTCGGCTGCTTGCAGGCAGCGTCATACTGACTTTTTTTGTATATATTTTCGTTAACATGGGCATGGTAATGGGCCTGCTACCCGTTGTTGGCGTACCGTTGCCTTTAGTCAGTTATGGCGGAACTTCGATGGTAACTATTATGGGTTCTTTCGGTATACTCATGTCGATACATACGCACCGAAAATTGTTGCCTACATAGGAATCATCATGCATCGCCTGGTTTGCTGTTTACTTGTTTTACCGCTATCTTTTTTTTACGCTCATCGCACTTTAGCCGATACCGTCGCCGCCGATTTGGCCACCGAAGGCTTTATCCAAGACATGGTCGATCGTCATGGTTTTTCATTAGCTGAACTGAATGTGTTATTTAAACAAGCCGCCTTTCAGGAAGAGGTGATCGCTGCAATCACCTCACCTGCAGAGAGTAAGGCGTGGCATCAATATCGCAGTATATTTTTGACCCCCGAACGCATTAAAGGCGGTGCGGATTTCCTAATCCAGCACGCGGTTACCTTAAAAAAGGCTGAAGAAGCCTATGGAGTGCCTGCGGAAATTATTGTCGCCATACTGGGCGTGGAAACACGTTTTGGATTGCGTACTGGCCGTTTTCGGGTCATTGATTCACTTGCAACGTTAGCCCTTTACTACCCGCCACGCGCCAGTTTTTTCCGGCGCCAACTGGAAGAATTTTTATTGCTCGCCCGTGAAGAAAAATTTGATCCCTTAACTGTCTACGGCTCTTATGCTGGGGCCATCGGTCAAGCCCAATTCATTCCAAGCAGCTACAGACGCCACGCAGTCGATTTTGACGGCGACCAACGGCGCGACTTATCCACCACCGTGGATGCAATAGGTAGCATCGCAAACTATTTAAAAACGCACGGCTGGGAGGCTAGCTCAGCGATTGCGCACCGCGCGACGCCTAAAGACGATCAAACGTTGCAACGAGTCGCGCAAGGTTATAAGCCCCAAGTCTTAGCAAGTGAGCTACGTAAAAGCGGTTTACAGTTTGTGGCCGATGTGGCCGACAATCAACGAGGCGGTTTCATTCAACTTGAACTCGAAACTGGGCCAGAATATTGGGTAACATGGAAAAACTTTCACGCCATTACTGAATACAACCATAGCCCCTTATATGCCATGGCCGTCTATCAACTAAGCCAAGAAATTCGCGCCGCCACCAGCAAAGTGGCGCAATCACCTTGAGGTAATTCGTTATGCGCGCAAGGCCCACCTTATTCACTTATCTACGTTGTGTTTCCCTGCTCGCGCTTTTAAGTGCCTGCAGCACCACGAGCTGGCAAGCCCCACCTCAGCCGCAGAGTACCCAAGACCGTCAGCCAAGCGAGCCTTTCGACGCCACTCATGTCCCTGATGCTGTCGTCAAGGCCGAGCCGTTGAGCAAATACGGCAACCCACCGCAGTACGAGGTCAATGGCAAGCGTTACTACACAAGTAAAACTAGGACCGGCCATATCGAACGTGGCCTCGCATCGTGGTATGGCACAAAATTTCATGGTAAACGCACCTCTAGTGGCGAACCCTATGACATGTACGCCATGACAGCGGCACATAAAACGCTACCACTACCCACTTACGCGGAAGTCACGAACTTAGGCAATAATAAAAAGGTGACGGTACGCATTAACGATCGTGGGCCGTTTCATGGCGATCGCATAATAGACCTGTCGTATGCTGCCGCACTTAAACTGGGTATTGTTGGAACCGGCACGGCGCGTGTCGAAGTTCGAGCTCTGGAACCTGTTGCCAACATTGCCCCCACCAGCAACCTTGACGATGCCTATGCTCTGGGCGCTTTTGGCGATAAAAGCATAGCCCTGGAAGTTCGACAATGAACTTGTTCGCCGCCCATGTAGGTGTTTTCCTAAAAATACCCCTACATTTTGGCAACATTAAGCGTTAAAATGATTTTTCGCTTGTACGCTTCAGTCAACACGCGCCAACAAGCGTTTTTCCGCATCTAAAACGACGATTTTTTGCATCGTCATCCTCAAGCTGTTACTCGTCCAAATCAGGGATTTTTGCCGGTGAAATTGCACAAAATAGCTGTTCAAGCATTACTCCTGACCTTTTTGTCATTTAGCACTCTCGTCACTATCGCTGAGTCCGTTAGCGCCCCAACCACCGCGATGACCACGGCCCCTGGCGTTCCAGCAGCGCCTGACGTAGCGGTCCGCGCTTACATCTTGATCGACTTCAACAGCGGTAGCACCTTGCTCGATTTAAAAGCGGACGAACGCATGGAGCCTGCAAGCTTGACCAAACTCATGACCGCGTATGTCGTCTTCGAGGAATTAAAAGCAGGCAGAATTAAACTTGAAAATCAAATAACCATCAGCGAAAAAGCTTGGCGCTCCCCCGGCTCACGAACCTTCATTGAAGTCGGCAAAACTGTAGCGGTCCAAGAGCTGTTATTGGGCATGATTGTACAGTCCGGTAACGATGCTACCATCGCCTTAGCCGAACACGTCGCAGGCAGCGAAGAGGTTTTCGCCACCATGATGAATCAACGTGCCACGGCACTCGGCATGAAAGCCACGCATTTTGTAAACAGCACCGGGCTGCCTGACCCGAATCACTACACCACAGCCCGCGATTTAGCGACATTGACACGCGCCATGATTGGAGAATTTCCCGAATACTACAAGTGGTATTCGGTCAAAGAACACACGTTCAACGGCATTACCCAGTTCAACCGTAATATGCTGTTATGGCGTGATAAGTCTGTCGATGGAGTAAAAACAGGACATACCGAATCGGCAGGCTTTTGCCTTATAGCTTCAGCAAGTCGCGACAACATGCGCCTCATTTCAGTGGTGCTTGGCGCAAAGAGCGAAGCAGGACGCGCCGATGAAAGCCAAAAATTACTCAATTTTGGTTTTCGTTTTTACGAAACACATCAACTATACAAAGCCAACCAAGCGTTAACCCAAGTGCGCATATGGAAGGGCGCTGCGAAAAATGTTCCCGCAGGTCTAAAAAACCCACTCATTATCACCATCCCGCGCGGACGTTATAATGAATTGAAGGCCACCATGAATACGCAAGCAAAAGTATTAGCACCGATCAATGCAGGGCATCAATTGGGTACGGTTAATATTAACTTGGATGGCAAACAGATTGCGCAACGTCCATTAGTTGCGCTGCAAGACACGCCGCAAAGTGGTTTCTTCAATCGCATGGTTGACGAAGTCATGCTGAGACTCGAGTAGGAACATTTACATGTCTATCGTCTATTTGAACGGCAAATTCCTCCCCATCGAAGACGCTTACGTCCCCGTTCTCGATCGCGGCTTTGTCTTTGGCGATGGCGTCTACGAGGTGATTCCGGTTTACGGTGGACACTTGTTTCGTCTCGCACAACACCTCGAGCGGCTCGCCCAAAGCCTCGCTGGCGTACGCATCGCAGCACCACTCAGCGGCGACCAGTGGCGCGATATTCTTGTTGGTTTAATCAAAGACAATGGCGGTGGCGATCAGTCGTTGTATCTGCAAATCACACGCGGTGTCGCACCACGCGATCATGCCTTCCCAAAAAACACCACGCCCACCGTCTTCGCCATGAGCACGCCACTCAGCCCCATTCCAACGCAGATGCTGGAACAGGGCGTGGTCGCGGTAACGCTCGACGATATCCGTTGGAAAAATTGTCACATAAAATCGATCAATTTATTGCCCAACGTGCTGCTAAGACAAGAAGCCATTGATCAAGGCGCGTTGGAAGCGATTTTGGTCCGCGATGGCAACATCACAGAAGGTGCCGCCAGCAATATATTCATGGTCAAAAACGGCGTAATCTTAACACCCCCAAAAGGTCCGCAACTTTTACCCGGCATCACACGTGACCTCATACTGGAACTCGCCGCACAAAACGGCATCTCCTATCGCGAATGCAACATCACTCCGGCGGAATTCGTCGCCGCCGACGAACTTTGGTTAAGCAGTTCCACGCGCGAAGTCCTACCCATTACATTGCTCAACGGGCAGCCCATCGGCACAGGCAAACCGGGCGACCTATGGCGACGAATGTTCGCCTTATATCAGGGGTTTAAGCAAAACATTCGCCAAGGACTGGATGGACCCAAAAAGGCAATCGAAACGTCATGACAAAGTTACGATGAATTCTTCAGACCCCAATGCCCCCGCGTTAACCTTCCCCTGCGAGTTCCCCATCAAAGCGATGGGACTGAGTAGCGAAGATCTCGACATTGAAATCATGACCATCATCCGCAAACATGTCGCTGACGTGAGCGAAGGCGCACTCGTAAAACGACCGAGCCGTCACGGCAAATACACGTCCGTCACCGTTACCATTGAAGCGACCAGCCAAGCACAACTGGATGCGATCTATCGCGACCTCAGCGCATGCGAGCGCATTATCATGGCGTTATAACGCTGATGTTGCCGGAACCCATCATCCGCCGGCTAGGACGCCATCAAGACTATCTCTCGATCTTGCATGCCATGCAGGCTTTCACCCAAGCATGCGATAGCACCACTGCCGACGAAATTTGGCTGTTGGAGCACGCTCCTATCTATACCCTCGGCCAAAATGCTAAGCC
>JANPPH010000036.1:0-5598 GCA_031428395.1 Gammaproteobacteria bacterium | reverse complement strand
CAACACGGGAAACAAAAACCTTGGCTGAAGCTAGTTTTAGTACGCCGACCGCACGCGCTACAATAAATTTCACCGCTAAAATTGATACTTAAGGTGCGACCCAAATAGTCGTTGAGCGTAAGTGATGCCTCGCCCATTACTAGGCGATAAACCACGGGGTCGCTAAATTCTACATCGAGCTTATTAAGCGTGCCTTTTATCATCGTTTTTCAATCAAAATACATGGGGTTGCGATAAGCGCTGCAAATGCGCTCGGGCAATAGGATCGCCCTGTTGCGCCGCAAGGCTATACCAATGAGTGGCCTGGCTGACGTCCAAATCAATGCCATTGCCGTTTTCGTAAAATTCGCCGAGGCTACGCTGCGCGAGGCCAAAGTGCTGGTGGGCGGCGAGCTGCATCCAATAAAAAGCGATCGCCTCATCCTTCGGCACGCCACGACCCCGCAGGTAGCGCAAAGCCAGCAATCGCTGCGCCCGCGCGATGCCTTGACGCGCGTCGGTTTGTAGTAATGCCACTTTACGATCTTCGTTTAACACCGTTTTAAACCTACTTTAAACATCGTCTATGATATCACCCCAATACATCGTTCGAACCTTAACAACCCAAAAACTGGCGAAAGCGCCATCTCGCCGCTAGACTAGTCTTAAAGTTCCGTCTAGGAGCGTCTTTTGCAATTCCTTTCGGTCGGCGAAAGACATCAGTTTATAGGCAGAGGTGTACATGGATGTTCGCGAAGGTGTTAATCGCGCAATGGCGACAAGCGCTGCTGACGCCTCGGGGCGTCTTTTTGTCGCCCACATTAGTCACGAAATTCGTAATTCCATCAACGGTGTAATCGGCATGCTCAATCTGCTGCGTAGCACTTCGCTTGATACGCAACAGTCCGATTACGCCCACACGGCCCACAACGCGGCCTCGTCTTTGCTCGCATTGGTCAATAATGTGCTCGATTTTTCGAAGATTGAGGTGGGCCGCTTAGAATTGGAGAATATCGATTTTGACGTGAGGCGCACTGTAAGCAATGTCATGGATCTGTTTCGTTACGAAGTGGATACCAAACAGCTAGCGCTAGAATGCCTGATCGCAGATAACGTCCCCCAAATTGTCCGAGGTGACCCCACACGAGTGCGCCAAGTGCTGGCCAATTTGGTGAGTAATGCCATTAAATTTTCTGATGTCGGCAACATTACACTGCGTGTTGAGGTTCTCTCCTCACAAGCAGAATATTGGGAACTGTACTTTGTGGTGACGGACTTCGGCATCGGTATGTCTGACGAGACGCTAACACATGTTTTTGATCCCTATTGCCAGGCAGATTCATCCACCGCACGTGAGTATGGCGGCTCTGGACTAGGTTTAAGCATTTCCAAGCAATTGGTGGAGCACATGCGCGGTGTGATTGGCGTAGACAGCAGTCTGGGCGAAGGCAGCACTTTTTGGTTCACCTTACGTTGCGATAAAACCAAACGTTGTACTCTGGTTATCCCTCGCGGCGATTTTTCCGACCTCAAAATGTTAGTTATCAATGATCCCGGCATCGACGGCACGGCATTGTTGCACATGATAAACAGCTGGGGCATCGTCAGCCAAATCGCGCTAGAGTACCGATCGGCGCTGCATGAACTTTACACTGCATTGTGTGAGCAGCGGCCATATGATTTTTTGTTACTCAACAAAAACTGTCCCGATGCAGAGAGTGAGGAGTTAGCGCGCGCCATTCGCAACGCTCCATCTTTGTCACCGCTGCAAATTATAATGGTCACCGCTACCGGCCAACGCGGCGATGCCAATGACGCGCAGCAGGCGGGGATTGCTGCGTACCTAACCCAACCTATCGCGCCACGCCAACTGCAATCGTGTATCGCAGCCGTGATGGCACGCGCACAACGCAACACCTTGGTCACGCGGCATAGCTTAGCCGAGGCCATTATGCGCGGACAGCGCATTTTGGTGGTGGAGGATAACAGTGTTAATCAGAAAATTGTCGTTGGGATGCTAAAACAATTAGGGTATGATCCGGCCGTCGCAAGCAATGGCCAAGATGCGCTGCAAGCCCTCGAATGCTCGGATTTTGATGCGGTGTTGATGGATGTGCAAATGGCCGACATGGATGGTTATCAAACCACCGCTGCCATTCGCGCCAAGGAAGCGCAGGCTAAACACTTGCCAATTATCGCCATGACCGCCAACACGACAACGCAAGATCGCGAGCAATCGCTTGCGTCGGGTATGGATGACTACATGACAAAACCTTTTACACTTGATGGTTTGAGCGGCATGTTAAATAAATGGGTCAACGAAACCTCCGCCCCCCACCGCTAGCCTTTTTTATTTGTAGGTGCCCCTTATGTCTCGTATCTACCACGTATGTCGACTCGACGAGTGGAACTCGGCTGTGAAAACAGGATTTTATAGTGGCTCGTCTCAAGATGCAGGCGACGGCTTTATACATTTTTCATCTAAAGACCAAGTATTTAACAGCGTCACAAAACATCGCGCTGGGCAAGACAACTTAGTCATGCTCTCGGTTGATTCAAATTTGCTGGGTGAATCATTAAAATGGGAGCCATCAAAGAAAGGAGAATTATTTCCACACGTATACGGTACGTTATCACTTCAAGCGGTGAAAGACGTTTATCCATTGCTGCTTGGATCTGACGGGCTACCTATTTTCCCCGTCACTTATTGATCCGTCTCCTCGTTTTATTCTGTGCCATACCAATCTCCTTTCTAAAAAACTGTGATGTGCGTCACAAAAATTAAATGAAGAAGTAAATTTTGTTGAGGGATTACCGTAATAGTCAATGTAATGTTTGAGTCACATAATGAATCTTAATCATTAGCAATTGAGTCCACGGTGCAGCAAACACCACACGGGAGGTGGGCTATGGTAATTGATGAAGTTGAAGACATTTTAGATCACTTATCGGACAAAGCGCTGTTGTGTGAGGCTGTTAAGTTTTTTCGCTTAGCACTGGCGCATCACGGCAGATCGGATGCCGATCCCGAAGAGATGCTCGACTTTATTTATATCGAGTGCGCAAAGCGGGGTAAGGAATGGATTTATGATAAGGCGCATGAAGCTGCGTTCAAACAAACTATGGTGTGTTCACTTTAGTGGCAGCTTCTGCTCCATAACCAGTAAGTTCGACATATCCGTCACCTCCTATCGGCTGTCGATAGGAGGTTCCTTTGACTTTTACAGCCCCTTCCCAATACACCACATCAAGATTTAGCTCTTGCGCGTTAACATAGGGCGTTATCTGCAATATTAAATGCGCCTTAGGGATCTCTATACGCCAGTGCAATGGGTAATTTGTATTGGTCTTGGGACTACGCCAATACTGCGTGGGCGTGGCGTTCACATCTTCACGCCTAAGCGTTATTGTGTGGCCCTGTTTATCGCTTAAGCTGCCACCGCTAAAGGCATCGACGCTGCCATCTTGGTGACGCAAGCGGTAAAACATAAGTTCGCGACCATCAGACAAGTGCAACGCAAACCAATCCCAGCCGACCTGGTTTTTGGCCAGCGCGCCTGATCCCCACTCACGATCCATCCAACTGAGTCCGCTTACCGAATATTGCTCACCTTCGATAGTGACACTCCCATCAGTGGGTATCCGCATGAAAGAGTAGTAGTAAGACGCATTACCCGGCTGTGCGCTCTTCTGACTTAAGCCTTGGTCGCCTTGTAATACCAGATCTTTCCCGAGCTTTAGATGCAAATCGAGCCTCACATTTGCTTCCGCTGCTTGCAGATGCATGGGAAATATTTCAGAATTTTTTACGCTATCTACCTTCCAGTCGTCGAGCCAAACTCTAAAAGGCTGACTGTTTGCGCCCGCAAGATCGAGTGCTGATCGACTGTAACGCTGAAAGGCGTAAAACTTTTGGTTACTTACATCGGTGAGGGCGAAATGCGCCATATATACCTGACGCGTCGCCCACTTTGATTTACGCGAAACGTCATGTTCAGGACTTAAACCAAAGCGAAAAAAAGTGAGCTGAAAACCAAAGTGGCGTTTATCCGGCGTAGCCAAGTTTCCTGTAAAATACCACCATTCATGACGAAATTTTGGATGTGGCCCGTGGTCGGAGGGAAACTCAAACTTGCGCGGCAAAATAGCGCGCTCAAAGCCTGTGGCATCGCCGCCTAAAATGGATGTGATATTACTGGGTGACGTCGTTGGCTCGCTAGGCGGCGACCACTCGCGCAGTAAAAACACGACGCCCACCAGTAACGCCGTTGCCAACAATATTGCTACTAAGCGACGGCGCGGCAATTCGCTATTCATGGCGCAAAAACACGGCGGGTGGCAATCTAGCAATGCGATAGGCGGGAATTCCCGCCGCGCACAGCGCCGCAAGGAGCGCAAGCCCCACCGCCTGAAGCAACAGTACCGGGTCTAGTATAAATTGCATGGACCAGCCGAAAGAGCGCTGATTGATAACGAATACCAAAATGGCCGCAAGCATGATGCCTAGAGGTATAGCGAGCAGTCCTGCGATCAGGCCCATAAGCCCTGTTTCAAGCGTAATCAATGCAACTAACTGCGCAGGCAACAAACCCAACGCTCTTAATACGGAAAACTCGCGCGCACGTTCTAATTGAATAGCCATAAGTGCGCTTAGTATGCCGATAAATGCGACCAAAACCGCCAAAAAACGCAATATGTAGGTAATTGCAAAGGTGCGATCAAAAATCTCTATTGATGTGTTACGCAAGCTGCTGTTGGACTGCGCGACAACTCCCGGTGTTGGTAACACTAGTTCACGAATTTTTTTCAATAAGTCAGCCTGGTCGACGCCAGACGTTGTGTAAATGCCCATCGACGTGATAGCGCGATCATCCCAGAAGCGTTCATATGTCGCCCTGTACATAGTGATGACACCCTGATCCGAACTGTAGTCATAGTAGATACCGACAATAGTAAAACCCTGTTCGCCGCGATCGGTCGGCAACAGCAATTTGTCGCCAATGCCTACGTTATGGCGAAAGGCAAAAGGCTCTGAAATTAACACGCCATCACCGCGAAAAAATTTATCCTGCGCGAGTGCCGCACTTTTTTTAAGGCGAAACGCATCAAAGCTTGCCTCGGGCATTTTTACCGCGAACAACTCCACTGGCCCAAGCTGAGTATCCAATTGCGTACGCCTACCTAAACTCACATTTCGAATGCCGGGCAAAGTGGAAAGGTTGGCAATGAGGGCAGCATCTAGACTCGGCTGCGTTTGCGCGGTGTTATCTGCTCTGGATACGTAAATGTCGGCACGCAACGAGTTTTCTAGCCAAACAATTACCGAAAAGCGAAAACTATCAATCATCACGGTCACACCAACGCTTGCGGCGATCGCAACCGCTAATGCAGTACACGCAAGACCTGTACGACTGAGTGAGGCATTAACGCCACGACTCGCCATGCTACCGATTACACCGAAAATGGCATAAAAGGGTCTTTGCGAATAACGCGCTAAGATTTGGGTGAACGCCGGAATCCACAACGCAAAACCTGCGATTGCTAAGAACAACGTTAAAAAACCAATTTCTAGCGACTTTATGGGCAGGACTAGTAAAACTCCGGCCAAAAACATAAGAA
>JANPPH010000035.1:0-3689 GCA_031428395.1 Gammaproteobacteria bacterium | reverse complement strand
CCACATCACCAGCATCTTTCTCTGCGACTTGTTGACGAAAACGCTCGGCTTGGTCTTCGGCATCGTTCAATTCCGAAAAGCCGTTAGCGATTTCACGCCCTGCGACAAAAAACTCAAAGCGATCCGTAACGAAAGGATCGGTGTCATTGCGCCTTGCCAAGGGTGACACTTCAGCAGGGTATTGCGTAATGAAGGTCGGCTCCATCAAGCGATGCTCAACCGTCTTCTCGAAAATTTCTAACTGCACTTTGCCTAAACCATATGACAGTTTGAGCGGGATCTGCAAACGTTTGGCCACTGCCTGGGCGCTTTCCAAGGTTGCGAGATCCGACTCGTTGAGATTGGGATTAAACCGCAAAATTGATTCTTTAACCGACATCCGATGGAACGGATTGCCGAAGTGGTACTCGGTGCCTTGATAGACGACGGAAGCACTTCCGATCAGTGCTTGCGCCATGCCACGCAATAAATCCTCCGTCGTATCCATTAAGTCATAATAGTCGGCATAGGCCTCATAGAATTCCAACATGGTGAATTCAGGATTATGTCGCGTGGACACGCCCTCATTGCGAAAATTGCGGTTAATCTCGTAGACCTTTTCGAAACCACCCACGACCAAACGTTTTAGATAAAGTTCCGGCGCAACACGTAAAAAAAGCTCGATATCGAGCGCGTTGTGATAGGTGCTAAAAGGACGGGCCGCGGCACCGCCTGGGATCATATGCATCATCGGCGTTTCCACTTCGAGAAAGCCGCGTGAATTGAGATATTGACGAATATAATCGACGATCGCCGTGCGCATGCGAAAGGTTTTGCGCGTGACCTCATTCATAATGAGATCAAGGTAACGCTGCCGATAACGCGATTCCAGGTCGGAGAGTCCGTGGAATTTTGCGGGCAATGGGCGCAGAGATTTGGTTAATATTTTAATCATCTCGACTCTAACCGATAACTCCCCAGTTTTGGTCCGAAACAAAACGCCTTCAGCCCCGATTATGTCGCCTATATCCCAGGCTTTAAACTCATCGTATACGCCGTCAGCCAAGCCATCGCGCTGCAAAAAAAGCTGCACTTGCCCCGACATATCGAGCACGTGCGCAAAGCTCGCCTTACCCATAATACGCTTGGCCATCATCCGACCGGCGACTTTGACCCGGATCGGTTGCGCGTCAAAAAAGGCGTTGTCTTTATCGCCATATTCCGCCTGGAGTTCGCCCGCGGTCACATTACGCCGAAAATCATTGGGAAAGGCGATGCCTTGCTCGCGCATGGCGCTAAGCTTGGCGCGCCGTTGCGCTATCAAGGTGTGTTCGTCTTCGTTCTCTACCGTCATGGTTACAATCCGCTTTTTAAACTTGCTTCAATAAACATATCCAAATCGCCATCGAGCACCGGTTGCGGATTGCCCGTTTCCACACCCGTGCGCAAATCTTTAATGCGCGACTGATCCAATACATAAGAACGTATTTGACTACCCCAACCAATGTCCGATTTACTATCTTCCATGGCTTGCTTGTCGGCGTTGCGTTTTAACATCTCCATCTCGTACAACTTAGCGCGCAACTGCTTCATCGCGGTGGCACGGTTCTTATGCTGTGAACGATCGCTTTGACATTGCACCACGATCCCAGAAGGCTCATGCGTGATACGTATTGCCGACTCCGTGCGATTGACATGTTGACCACCTGCGCCACTGGCGCGATAGGTGTCGATGCGTAAATCAGCGGGATTGATATCAATATTTATATTCTCATCAACTTCAGGCGAGACAAAAACCGAAGCAAATGAAGTGTGGCGACGATTACCTGAATCGAACGGCGATTTACGCACTAAACGGTGCACCCCAGTTTCGGTGCGCAACCAACCAAAAGCGTAAGCGCCATCAATTTTAATCGTGGCGCTTTTTATCCCCGCCACATCCCCCGCTGATACTTCCATCAATTCAGTATGAAAACCGCGCCGCTCACCCCAGCGTAAATACATGCGCAACAGCATCTCCGCCCAATCTTGCGCTTCCGTACCGCCGGATCCCGACTGAATGTCAACGAAGGCGTTATTGGGATCCATCTCGCCAGAAAACATGCGCCGAAACTCCAAATCAGCGAGTTGTTTTTCCAAGCCCTCAAGATCTGCCAAGACCGCTTGCACCGTCGCCTCGTCATCTTCCTCCGCAGCCATGCGAATTAAATCGTCGGCCTCAATCAAACCGTTTTCCAAATTGCTTAAGGTGTCGACAATTTGCATTAATTGCACCCGTTCACGCCCCAACTCCTGGGCGCGTTCGGGGTTATTCCACACGGTGGGCACTTGAAGTTCGCGCTCGACTTCGGTCAAACGCTCTTGTCTAATGTCGAAGTCAAAGATACCCCCGAAGGGTTTCTGAACGGCCGCGCATGTCTTTAATGCGCACAACAATGAGATTTATCTCTAACATAGGTGTAATTCGCTTACGCTTAGCGTGCCTGAAAAAGGGCGAATTATACCACATTTAGGCCGGCCTTTAGCGTTCAACTTAGCGCCACATTGGTGTTTAATTCAGGAGCTTACCCAAGTTCTGCGCTATTTGAATTTAACATTTTAGCCAGTGATAACGGTCATAGCATGCTTTCAAATGGCATAATCCTAAAAAAGGCAGTTGGAATCTACTGCGGACGCTTAATATGCTGAATCTGCAAGATTTTTTCGTTAAATTTTGGCTCACCGTAGGGGTGACTACGGCTTCGCCAAAATTTAACGAAAAAATCTTCCATCTTCAACATCTTAAGCGCCCTCGCTACGTTTCCAACTGCCTTTTTTAGGATAATTGTAGCGATCATTTACCGGATGAAGGAACACACATGAGACACTGGCTAATCAGGCTTACTGCAGCGGCACTATTGGGATTGCCATGGGCGATGGCGACCGCTGAGGATTCATCGGCCGATAGCATAATTAAGAAGGTGATGGCGCAGTCCCATACCGAGCGGCAGATCAAAGGCATCGCCGATTTTGCCATCGCCGAATTGGATCTGCGCAAAGAAGTATTAGAGGCCAAAGACTACCAGGAATTAAAAACTATATTGAATAGTGCCTTTGACCCCAAGAAATTACATCAAGATGTGACGCAAGTTTGGAAAAAGCGCTTTCAAGCAGAGCGCTTCGAAAAATGGTCCGCGCAATTACAATCTCCGCTACTTACCAAGATGTCACGCCTAGAGCTGCAAGTGTCTTCAAACCAAGGATTCGAAGATATGATGGCCTTCGCCGAGCGGCAAAAATCCAAACCGCCCACACAAGCACGGCAAGACCTTATTGCGCGGCTAGACAGTGCGACGGCAAGCAGTGAGTTGGCGCTACGGGGTCAGCTCGCGGTATTAAGCGCCTTTCTCAAGGCTATCAACCCAAGCTTGCCGGACAATAAACAACTTAACGACACCACCTTGCAAAAAGTCCTCGATGCAACCCGTGCGCAGATCGAGCCATCGTTGCGCGAGATTGCGACGCTAACGTATCTCTATACTTACCGTAACGTCAGCGATGCTGATTTGAGTACCTACGTTAGCGCCTATGAGTCGGATGTAGGCAAGTGGTTTATGCAGTTAAACCGCGATTCGATATCGGACGCTCTCACCGCCGCAACGCAACGCGCAAAGAAGTTAATAGAACAGCATTTACAGGCGAAAAAAGCAGCTTAATATTGTCAAACCTAC
>JANPPH010000034.1:0-1992 GCA_031428395.1 Gammaproteobacteria bacterium | reverse complement strand
CCCGGCGGTCAAGCGGACGCGCCTAACGTCGCGCCGCTTACCTGTGCGTTAGCCGACAAAAGAGGAGTCGTACATGATCGAACCAAAAAGCTCATTTCCCGTATTTACCGTTAGGGATCTCGATGCGGCGAAATTCTTCTACACAGAGCACCTCGGCTTTGATGTTGTCTTTTCGGGTGATTGGTACATTCACTTGGTTTCGAAGTCGGGCGTTCAAGTTGGCTTTCTATTACCAGATCAACCCACTCAACCACCAATATTTCAAAAACCATATTCTGGAGAAGGCGTTATTTTCAGCTTGGAAGTGGAAGACGCAGATGCCGCTTTCGCAGCAGCAAAGTCGAAATCACTCAATATCGTGCTTGAGTTGCGTTCCGAGGACTGGGGGCAGCGGCACTTCTGTATCCAAGACCCGAACGGGGTTTACTTGGACATTGTTCAGTCTTTTGAGCCAGCCGAAGAATATCGGAGTGGTTATGTCTCGGAATAAAAACCTCACAGTCCTCAAAAATATCGGCAAGAAAATTGCCAGCCGACTGAACGAAGTAGGTATCTTTTCCGAAGACAATTTAAGGCTAGTTGGTGCTGTTGGCGCACATCGCATGATCAAGGAGAGGCATCCGAATGAGACATTGCCGGTCTGTTACTACCTATATTCCTTTGAAGGTGCTTTAACTGGTAAGCATTGGGGTGAAATCGGTGAGCATAGAAAAAAGCAGCTTAAGGCACAAATCGGCTAACGAATAAGGATAGATCGCGCGTAGCCGCGATCTTATCCTGGGTTGGACAAGCCCGGGGTTGCCAATGACGCTTTATATAAGCAGATATCTTTCTTGAAGTGCCGGGGAATGAGTCCCGAATTGGAAGGGAGTTTTTGTTGAGGCGAGCGCGCCCCTTGGCCCTAGAAGCGGGCTAAAAAAGGCATATCTATGTCATGTGCTTTGTGATGTCTCCTGTGTTGATGTGAGTGGCGGGTTTGTTAACGCCGAGAACGCTATCCGAATCGCCATGAAGGCTTGATCAGCGCAACGACGCACATCGGTGACTGACAGGTTGGGCACTTAAACAACGGCCTTGGGCGAGGCGACCGCGACGCAATCACGACCTGTAAAACAAGCTGAACCAGAGACAACCTCTTTTTCGCATTGCCGTGTAGAAAGCCATAATCTCTGGCGCGACGAAAGCCTTTGGGTAACACGTGCTGCAACACCTGCCACAAAAAATCTTCGCCTTTGAGTGTGCAAGTCATCGTTTGCCCGGTCTTGCCATCGATATACCGAAACGTGATGTTGCCATCGTGATGGGCGACGATATTCTTTTCGCTGATTACGCCGCGGTAAAGATACCGGGACAAGTATTCCAAGGCCGGTGTGCCCTTGCCAACATGCGTGCAGTCAGCGACCCAGCCAACCGGTGCGCCGACGGGGATGGGAAGTTTCGCTTCATTTAGTGCGGCCAGAAACCGCGCGCGAAAGACGTTGGCCAAGGCGAATTCGTTAAACAAGAATTTGCCTTGGGTTTTTTTCCATTGTTTCCGAAGGGCGTCGATCCCGCCACCCGGCACCACCACATGGACATGTGGGTGATAGGTAAGGCGCCGCGTATGCGTGTGCAAAATGGCGGTCATGCCGATATCCGCGCCGAGTTTTTTGGGATTTAAGCCAAAGTCCTTCAGAGTGCTTGCCGCGCACGCGAACATCATTGCGTAGATTTCACGTTGATGGCACCAGGCTAACGCGCGAAGCTCGGCGGGCAAGGTAAACGTGACCATAAAGTATTCCACCGGCAATAACTTAGCCCGCTGCCGGTCAAGCCAGTGAGTGGCTTCATGGTTTTGGCACTTTGGACAGCTGCGATGACCACAGGAAAGCGGTTGGCTCTGACTCTGTTCACAGCCTGTGCAATGCACCCGTAATTCACCGGCCACCGGTGTACGGCAGCGGCGAATCGCATCGATGGCCTGCTGCTGAACAGGCAAGAGACGGCCACCGT
>JANPPH010000033.1:0-10836 GCA_031428395.1 Gammaproteobacteria bacterium | reverse complement strand
CACCAGCACGCCCGGCATCACCGGGTGGCCCGGAAAATGGCCCAGGAAAAAGGGCTCGTTGATGCTGACGCACTTCGACGCCAGGATGCGCTTGTTGGGCTCGAGCTCGAGCACCCGGTCAACCAGCAGGAAGGGATAGCGGTGCGGAAGCAGCGCCTGGATGCGGTTCACGTCCACGGGCAGCGCTACGGTGGCAACGGTCATGTCAGTCCTCGGCCTTGGGCAAGGCGGCGATTTTACGCGCCAGCTCATCAAGTTGCTTGAAACGGGCGGCGTTGCGCCGCCATTCCCGGCTGGGTTGCAGCGGCGTGCCCGAGGAATATATTCCTGGGGCTTGGATTGATTTGGTAACCAATGACATTGCCGTGATTTGGACGTGGTCGGCGATTTCCAAATGACCCAGCACGCCAACACCTCCACCGATAGCGCAATGACTACCAATCTTGGTGCTACCAGCGATCCCTACACAACCCGCGATGGCGGTGTGTTTCCCAATCACGACATTGTGCCCGACTTGAATCTGATTATCCAATTTCACGCCGTCTTCCAACACGGTATTTTCGAGTGCACCGCGATCAATGGTAGTATTCGCGCCAATCTCCACATCATCACCGATAACAACTCGACCTAATTGAGGGATTTTTAGCCATACGCCCTGATCATTTGCCAGACCAAACCCATCGCTGCCAATCACAACGCCGGGATGAATCAATGCGCGCTTGCCAACTTGGCTCTTTTCCAAAATTGTAACGCGCGCCACTAAACGCACCGCTTCACCGATAGTTACGTTGTCACCTATTATGCAGTGCGGACCAAGCTCGGCATTGGCTGCGATGATAGTGTTGGCACCGATAACGCAGTAGGCGCCTACAAATGCGGTCTGATGGATATGACTTGTGGGGTCGACAATAGCGGTAGGATGAATCCCAGAGGGGGATTGCCTTTTAGGACACAGTAAATTGGCAACTTTGGCGTAAGCAACATATGGATCAGCCACGACTAGCGCATTGCCTCGCCACGTCTCTCGATCGGCGTGTGAAATAATGACGGCGCTCGCTGCTGTCGTGTGCAGGTGCTTGCGATAACGCGTATTGGCAAGGAATGCCAAATCGCCTTTCAGCGCTCGGTTGAGCGGCGCCAAATTCTCAATAACGACTTGCGCATCACCTTGCAAGTCCGCATCCAACAATTTAGCTAATTCGCCGAGAGTTATCGCCACAAGTGGTGCTTTCGTTTTGAAATTGGCGCCTTCAAATACTGCATGATTTTTGAGCCGTCTCGCCTATCGAAACCAATAGTTTAATTTATTTTTTCTGCTTAGGCGCAACCTTGTCTTTTTCAGGTTCACTGCGCAGGCGTTCTAAAATTTTCTCAGTTAAATCGAGTTGTGGGTTGGCGAATGCGATGCCGTCGAACAGAATTAAATCATAGTTTTCCCGCTTGCCCATTTCTTCAATGATATGTTTGACTGAAAGCTGGATTTTGCCAACTTCTTCGTTACGGCGCATGGCTAAGTCTTCACGAAATTCATCTTGGCTACGGCGCAATTCGCGCTTATTGGCGATCATCTCGCGCTCTAGCTTGCGCCGTTGTGCCTCGCTCATCACCGCACCGTCACGCGCAAGCTTTTCCTCTTGTACGGTAACTTCTTTCTCCGCCGTTACCAATTGCTCTTTGCGGTTACCAAACTCCTGTTCTAGTTTGACGGCCGCTGTTTTGGCCTGAGGGGCTTCGTCTAAAATTTTTCCTGCATTGACGTAACCAACCTTTAACTCCGCCGCCATTGCCGACAGGCAAAATACCCCGGCAATGCTAGCAACCAACCATGTAACCCTTGTTTTCTTCACGAGCTGACTCCACTATTCGCGTTGGCTCAACAATTTTCTGCACACGCAGCCGTGTGCAGAAACTCAACTTATGGTAACCCATCCTAATACTGCGCCGGGAGCGCTAGATCAAGCCTAAAGTGGCGCTCCAATTGACACTTGGGTAACTTCGGTAGCGTCGCCCGTTTGTGCATTCAACGCTTTGCCAAAGCTCACCACAAAAGGGCCAATGGGGGAAAGCCACGTCGCGGAAAGTCCCGCAGAATAGCGCAGCTCAGACGAATCAAAGCTATCAACATCTGCAAAGACGTTACCGATATCAAAAAAAGTACTCAGGCGCAATGACTTGATCTCATCTGCAAAAGGCACAGGGAAAATCAATTCAATGTTTCCGGCGGTTTTGAATGCGCCACCAAGGGATTGAGTACCCTCTCTTGGCCCCAAGGAGTTCGGACGAAATCCGCGCACCGTCCTACCCCCACCGGCAAAGAAATGTTCGAAAAATGGTAGCTCGGTGGTATCGCCATAGCTGCTGCCAATACCAATATCCGCGTTTAACGAAAGCGTTAGCGATTTCGTCAGTGGCTTATACCAAAGCGAGCGACTCGACACCGTATAGAACTCTAAATCACTTCCTGGCACTGTGGCTTCTAACGATAAGGTCTGAAACAGACCTTCATCAGCAAAAATGGCTCGATTACGCGAGTCGTAGGACCACCCAGAGGACAATTTATACAAGCCGAATTCTTCTCGGTTTCGTTGAATAAAATTTCTGAACGCCTGGGGTGTGCTCGTCGTTTGCTTAAGTTGCATATTTTCATAGCCAAAACCAACGCGCGCACTCTGAAATTCACTTAGCGGGATGCCGTAGTTGACATCCAATCCATAGGAGTCTGAATTGTAGCTTGCGGTATTGCGCAGGGCATTATCTTGCTTACGATAAAATGCTCGAAAACCGCGACTGATACCGTCTAAGGTGTAGTAAGGATTGGTGTAAGAAAAACTGTAGACCGTATTTACGTCGCTATTGTTAATGTCTGCACTAACGCGCTTACCGCTCCCCAAAAAGTTGTTGTGGCTAACACTCGCATTAAAGATAGCACCCTGCGACGGCACATAACCGACACCCGCTTGCAGACTACCTGCGGAGCGCTCTGTCACGTTGAAATTAATATCTACTTGATCGTCAACGCCAGGCACTGGCGGCGTTTCAACGCTGACATCTTCGATAAAGCTCAGACGCTGTAGTCTGACCCTCGATCGATTGACTTTCTCAGTCGATATCCAGCCGCTTTCCATCTGACGGATCTCACGCCGCAACACTTCATCGAGGGTTTTTGAGTTGCCACTTATGTTGATGCGACGCACATAGATGCGTTTACTTGGGTCAACAAAAAACGTCAGGTCAACCGTTTTATTCTGCTTATTGATATCCGGTACAGTATTCACGTTCGCAAACGCATAGCCCTCTTTACCCAACCGTTCGCCTATGGCCTGGGCGCTCTCGGTCACGTTCTTGCGCGAAAACACATCGCCTTGCGAGATAGTGATGAGTGAGCGCAATTCTTCAGATGGCACGACAAGGTCACCCGCAAGTTTGATGCTGCTTACCGTGTATCGATCGCCTTCTGCAACATTAATGGTGATATACACCGCTTTCTTATCAGGCGTAATCGATACTTGGGTCGAATCAATGGAAAAATTGATAAAGCCGCGATCAAGATAGTAGGAACGTAAGGTTTCCAAGTCGGCAGTGAGTTTTGGCTTGGAATATTGATCGCTGGTAGTAAAAAAGGCAAACCAGGCATCTGGGTCAAGCTGCATTTGATCGAGCAATTTCTTATCGCTAAAGGCGTTGTTGCCAACGATATTAATCTCGACGATTTTCGCCACCTGCCCCTCAGCAATTGAGATCACAATGTCGACGCGATTGCGCGCAAGCTCGGTGACCTTCGAATCGATCTTCACCGCATATTTGCCGCGGCTGAAATACTGACGCTGCAATTCCTGCTCCATCTTATCCAACAGCGAGCGATCAAAAACGCGGCCTTTTGCTAGCCCAATTTGCTCTAAGGCTTGGGTGAGTTGCTCTGTCGTGACGTCCTTATTACCTGAGATGGTGATATTGGCAATGGCCGCACTCTCGACCACTTTGACCACCAAAATGTTATCTTCGCGCACTAAACGCACGTCATTAAAAAAACCCGTTTTAAACAGGGCGCGCACTGCCTCTGCTGCGCGCACATCGTCGATAGTCTCGCCCACAGTAATGGGAAGATAATTGAACACCGTACCCACAGAAATGCGTTGCAGTCCCTCAATACGGATATCCTGCACTTCAAACGAGGCAAATGCCCAAGCTGTGCGCGATAACATCATCGCTAACAACAGCGCCACAAGACTAATATTCCTCATCGACTGACCCTAAGTCCTAGCGCTATTGAAAAAGACGGACAAAATCGTTATATAAAGCAAAAATCATCAGACCCGATATCATTGTTAGCCCGACACGTTGACCCGCGAGCTGCACCTCATCGGACAATGGTTTGCCACGCAGACCTTCGGCAATAAAATATAAAAGATGCCCACCATCCAAAACAGGTATAGGCAATAAATTCAAAACGCCCAAGCTAATACTGATCAGCGCCAGAAAACTAAGGAAGGCCACAAGTCCAATGCTAGCGGAGTACCCCGCATATTGCGCAATACTAACTGGACCGCTAAGGTTATTCATAGACACTTCACCCACCAGCATTTTTCCAAGCATCCGCAAAGTAAGCGCTGACATGTCCCACGTTTTTTCCAGTGCCGCCGGAAAAGCGTCGACTACATTGAATTTTTGTATGGCTAGCATCGAGTCTGGCACCTCCGGCTGACGCGGGCCCGCGCCTATGCGCCCCACCGTAAGGTTATCGCGTTGTGTTGCGACCGGACGTACTGCGATGCTGAGTCGTTGGCCGTTACGCTCTAATTCTAAGGCTAAATCGCGCTCGGGATGAGCCTGAATTTGTTTAACGAGATCTTCCCAATTGTTAACCGTGTTTCCCGCAGCATTGAGTATTCGATCGCCCTCTTGCAAGCCAGCCTGCTCCGCTGGGCTGTTGGCCTCAATTTGTCCAATGATTGCCGGAATCTCTGGTCGCATCGGACGGATACCGATATGGTGCAGCAAGTTGCCCTGATCAAGCTTATCCGCGATACCCGCAAGCGCTAAGCTTCGCTGCGCAACGTTACCTTGTTCATCTTTAACTTGCACATCAAGATGTTCACCTTTCAAACCTTTCTCTAAAATGACAAAGACCAAATTTTCCCAGGTAGTTATCTGTTTGCCAGCGATGCTTAGCAGTTCATCCCCCGCCTTAAAACCACCCACGGCCGCCATCGACTGGGGAATTACATCGGCAACAATGGGTTTTAGGCTGGTAATGCCCAGCATGAATACGAGCCAATAAGCGACGATTGCGAAGATGAAGTTGAACAAAGGGCCCGCGACGACAATGGCGAAACGATGGCGCAAACGTTGGCGATTAAACGCTCGACCTTGCTCGCTCGGCTCGACCGGTCCCTCGCGTTCGTCCAGCATTTTGACATAGCCGCCGAGAGGCACGGCAGCCAACACATACTCGGTATTGTCGATGCCGCGTTTCCAAGTGAACAGCGAGGGACCAAAACCGATCGAAAAACGCAGCACTTTAACGCCTACGCGCCGTGCTACCCAGTAGTGACCGAATTCATGGAACGCAATTAACGTACCCAGAGCAACGATAAAGAAAAAAATCGACGATAAAATGGAGCTCATAATGCTAACCGCCGTCCCATGCTGTTCACCTGCGCGATGGCGGTTTCGCGGGCGGTGGCGTCTGCCTGCAAAATAGCATCAAGCGAATCGGCAGGATTTATTGTTACGTTTTCCATAATGTTCTCAATAAGCTTAGCAATGCCTGGGAAACGAATTTTACCGGTCAGGAATGCGCTTACTGCCACTTCGTTGGCAGCATTTAGTATCGCTGTCGCGGTGCCACCCGCTGCCATTGCTTGCTGCGCTAAACGCAAACATGGAAAGCGCGCCAAATCAGGCGGCTCAAACTCTAATCGCGCTATATCAAACAGATCAAGCCTGGCTGCACCGGACTCAATGCGTTCAGGCCACGCCAGAGCATGCGCGATGGGAATGCGCATATCTGGGCTGCCCATTTGCGCCACGACAGAGCCATCCAGATACTCGACCATTGAATGGATGATGCTTTGCGGATGCAACACGACCTGGACCTGATCAGGCGTGGTATTGAATAGCCAACACGCCTCAATCACTTCCAAGCCTTTATTCATCATAGTGGCTGAATCCACCGAAATTTTTCTTCCCATCACCCAATTTGGATGGGCGCACGCTTGGTCCGGCGTGACATCGTGTAGTTCTGCAAGTGGCGTAGTGCGAAAAGGCCCACCAGACGCCGTCAGTAAAAGACGTCGTACACCGGCTTGTTGCATCGTCACAAAATGCGCCGGCATACATTGGAAAATTGCATTATGCTCACTGTCTACCGGCAATAACGTCGCGCGATGGGACTTCACCGCATCCATAAAAATTTTGCCGGACATCACCAACGCCTCTTTGTTGGCGAGCAATATACGTTTACCAGCGCTGACCGCGGCGAGCGTCGGCAATAGCCCTGCAGCCCCTACAATTGCGGCCATAACATAGTCAACTTCAGGCAATCCCGCCACATAGGACAGATTTTGCGCTCCCGACAAAACCTTCGTCGCTAAACCCGCTCGCTGTAAACGTTGCTTCAATCCGTCGGCCGCTTCATCGTCAACCAACACAGCATAGTCAGGGCGCGCAGTAAGACACTGTTCATACAGACCATCGAGATCAGCATTGGCCGTCAACGCCACCGCACGAAAACGCTCGGGATGACGCAACATGACATCAAGCGTGCTACGGCCAATTGACCCCGTGGCGCCAAGGACTGTAATACCTATCACGTGTTACCTGTCAATATGAGGCCAAACAGGAATACTGGCGCGGCTGCGGTCAGGCTATCAATCCGATCAAGAACGCCACCATGACCCGGCAATAAGGTACCACTGTCTTTCACTCCAGCACGCCGTTTGACCAGGCTTTCGAATAGGTCACCAACAATCGAAAACATGGCAGTCACTATGCATATCACTACAAATTGCAATCGCACCCCATCGTCTACGTCCAGCGCCGCAACACCTATCCAGGCAACTAAAAGGCTCACCAATAAAGCGCCTGCTGCGCCTTCCCACGTCTTACCAGGACTGACGAGCCGAGCGAGCTTATGCCGACCAAAACGCCGCCCAATGAAATACGCGCCGCTATCAGCCACCCAAATTAGCACCAGTAAAAATACCACATAGCGAGGCCCAAGAGCGGGATTTGCATGCAAGACAACCAAGGCCAACCACGCAGGCACGAGGGTTAGCATACCTGCCCATACATCACGCCCAAGATAACGACCGTAGGGGATGTCATGTTCCGCCTCAAACTGGCGAATCCACCAAGCCGCCAAACACCACCACAGTACCGCGACACCTAACAGCAAATTGACCGCAATAGACGACGCTGAGAGCAAATACCCAAGCCACAGCACGTTAAGCATACCGCTGACAAGCAACCAGCGTTCCGCGCGCGTAGGGAGGTTAATCAAACCACCCCATTCCCATGTGGCTTGTAATACCACAATCGCGAATAGGCTAGCCACAAGGTAACTAGGCAAGACAAAAACGATACCAATGAAAAGTGGGATTAGAAAGAGAGCAGTGAGCAGACGTTGCTTAAGCACCCGGTCCCTGCTCCAATTGCTCGCCCGTTCGTCCAAAACGGCGCTGCCGTTTTGCAAAGGAGGACAGCGCCAGTTCAAATGCCTCACCATTAAAATCGGGCCACAGCGTGTCGGTAAAATAGAGTTCGGCATAGGCTAAATGCCACAGCAGAAAATTGCTGATCCGCTGTTCCCCGCCCGTGCGGATAAATAGATCTGGCTCGGGCAATCCATCAAGCGCTAAGTAGGATTCGAATAACGTTTCGCTAATGTCGTCGGCACGTAGTGTCCCTGCTTCAACTCTCTGACCAACGAGGCGCGCCGCTTGTACAATGTCCCACTTACCCCCGTAATTGGCAGCGACATTTAGATTCAAACCGGTATTCGCTGCGGTCAAGCGTTCTGCTTCATCAATTTGACGGCGCAATTTCTCACCAAACGCCGAGCGTTCGCCAATCACCCGAAGGCGCACGTTATTTTTATGCAAGGTACGCGTTTCGCGTTGCAAGGCGGTCAAAAACAAATCCATTAACAGGCCGACTTCTTCCTCAGGTCGCCGCCAGTTTTCACTGCTAAAGGCAAACAACGTCAGCGCTTGGATTTTTTTCCTGCCACATGTTTCTACCATCGCCTTCACGGATTGCACTCCGGCACGATGTCCCGCAATGCGGGGCAAAAGACGTTTTTGTGCCCAACGTCCATTGCCATCCATGATAATTGCTACGTGTTGGGGCAAAGTATCCACTGAGATGGAATTCTTAGTGTTATGCGACATGGCTTAAAAATCGCAAATAGTGCGGCGGGGAAATCAGACAGCTTACCTCACAGACGTTAACGATAAACGCCTTTAGATCGCCATCAAGTCAGTCTCTTTGACAGCCAAGACCTTGTCTACCTCAGCAATATACTTGTCGGTCAGTTTTTGTATATCTTCTTCGGCGCGCCGCTCATCGTCCTCTGAAATATCCTTTTCCTTGAGAAGTTCTTTTAGAGTGCCATTGGCGTCACGTCGAACATTGCGAATCGCTACGCGTGAATTCTCGGCTTCGTGACGCACTACGCGAATTAAATCACGGCGTCGTTCTTCAGTCAAAGAAGGCAACGGAACGCGTATGGCGTTGCCAGACGTTGCGGGGTTAAGGCCAAGGTCCGATTGCATAATGGCCTTCTCGATGCCCTGCACCATATTTTTCTCATACGGCGTAATCATGAGAGTGCGCGAATCGCTGACGGTGACGTTGGATATCTGCTTCAGCGGCACATCACTGCCGTAATAGGAAACTACTATATGATCAAGCAAATTGGTATTCGCGCGGCCGGTGCGAATTCTTGTAAAGGCGTCCTTTAACGTCTCGATACTCTTGGCCATCCGGGCGGTGGCATCCTTTTTGATGTCATTAACCATCTACTTCTCCACTATGCACAATGAGAAATCGGGTGTCATTTTAACCCAGATTTTCCATTAGCGCTCTACTGTGGCCACACAACGCACTGAATCTGCGCGAGAAAAGAAGAAAAACAGTCTGTCGCCGTAGAGTGACTACGCCTCCGACTGTTTTTCTTCTTTTCTCGCCCATCTTGAGCACCTTGCGCACCCTCGCGACGAGGCTAATGGAAAATCTGGGTTAAAGGCAGCTTCTGAAAAAAATCACGGCGCTCATCCGGTCACCAAAGCGACGTTCCGCTAGGCAGTCAAACCCTTATTCACCAGTGTACCTTCATCTTCGCCTAACACTACAATGCGCATTAATGCGCCGGGTTTGTTGATATTGAACACACGCAAGGGCATTTCATAATCACGGCATAACACAATTGCAGTCGCGTCCATCACATTCAGCTTACGATGCAGCACGTCATCGTAAGTGAGTTGGTCGTAACGTAAAGCAGAGGGATCTTGCATTGGGTCAGCGGAATAAACGCCGTCTACTTTCGTCGCCTTGAGAAGCAAATCCGCGCCAATTTCGATCGCACGCAAACTCGCCGCGGAATCTGTAGTAAAAAACGGACTACCGGTACCTGCGCCAAAAATTACCACACGACCTTTCTCAAGGTGACGAATAGCGCGCCGCCTAATGTAATCTTCGCAAATTTGATTAATTTTCAGGGCGGACATGACGCGGGCAAATAAACCGCGTTTTTCCAAGGCATCCTGCATTGCCAAAGCGTTCATCACCGTCGCCAAAATGCCCATCTGGTCGCCGGTAACACGATCTAGGCCTTCAGCGGCCAAGCCGGCGCCACGAAATATATTGCCGCCGCCAATAACCATGCCCACTTCCACGCCGCAAGTGACTAACTCATGCACTTCGTTGGCGATACGGTGAATAACCGCAGGGCTTATACCGTGCTGGCTATCGCCCATCAGGGCTTCACCGCTGAGCTTTAGCAGTATTCTTTTAAATGCGGGTGGCTGGCGTGGTTCTGGCACGGATCAACCCCCACGCGCCTGAGCCATTACTTCAGCGACAAAATCATCCTGCTTCTTTTCGATGCCTTCACCCACTTCGAAACGATCAAAGCGAATGACTTTAGCCTTAGCACCTTCAAGCAGTTTCTCGATAGTGACATCAGGATTTTTAACAAAAGCCTGCCCTAACAAGCTGACTTCCTTAAGGAACTTGCCAACTCGTCCGGCCACCATTTTTTCAACGATTTCCGCAGGCTTGCCACTCTCGGCGGCTTGGGCGCGGAAGATTTCGCGCTCTTTGTCAACAATGTCCGCCGGCACATCAGTGGGGTTAACGCAAACAGGCTTACTTGCAGCAATGTGCATGGCAATATCTTTCGCTAAGGCCACATCGCCGCCGCTCAATTCAACCAACACCCCGATACGCGCCCCGTGACGATAAGTTCCGATGACACCGTCCGTCGACGTAAAGCTTACAAACCGGCGAATGGAAATATTTTCACCAATTTTAGCAATCAATTGGTGGCGGCGCGTATCAATAGAGTTGTGTTCAGCATCGCCTACAGGCGCACTTAGCAATGCGTCCAAATTTGCAGGCGCCTGCGCTAAAGCCAAGGCAACTACCTGATCGGCAAAAGCAGTAAAATCGTCGCCCTTAGCAACGAAATCGGTCTCACAATTCACGTCCACCATTGCTGCCTGCTTAGCGTCATTACTAACGCTCATGACAACCGTGCCTTCCGCAGCGATTCGACCGGCCTTCTTATCGGCTTTGGCAAGACCGGACTTACGCATCGCTTCGATAGCGGCTTCA
>JANPPH010000032.1:0-5691 GCA_031428395.1 Gammaproteobacteria bacterium | reverse complement strand
ATTTTTAATGCGCATCCTTCGCTTTATTGGGGTGAGCGCTCGGATAACGGGCGTGCGGTGTTGTCCATGGGAGTGCAAACAACAGCGAGTGGTGAGCGGCGTGGCGTTACCAGTATCGCCGGTAGAGCATTTGATACCACTGGTGTATTCGGTTTGTCTCGTAATGCAGATGGCGATCTGGTGGCGTTGGGCTTTCCTTCCTGGGCGACGATCCCCAGTTCGCGTTGGCTTTCGATGGGGCGGCGTTGGCATTTATTTTTTGCCTGGTTTTTTGTCGTAAACGGTTTTCTCTATGTCGTCTATTCTCTAGTAAGCAGGCATTTGTCCCGCGATCTGTTACCGCACAAAACGGAATGGCGTGGCATCGGCCGTTCGTTTATCGATCACCTGTTATTTCGGCATCCGCGCGGTGGCGAGAAGGCGCGCTATAATATTTTGCAGAAACTTGCTTATGTGCTCGTCATATTCGCTATAGGGCCGCTTGCGGTACTTACCGGTTTGTCGATGTCGCCATGGATTGATTCCTTGGTGCCGATTACCGATCTATTTAGTGGACGGCAGTCGGCACGTACCGTGCATTTTATCGCCGCATTCGCTTTCGTCGGCTTCGTTCTCATTCACGTTTTCATGGTGTTGATAACCGGCGTTTGGAAAAACCTACGTTCGATGATAACTGGTCGTTACGACATTGTTGATGACGAAACGAAAAATGGCGATAACAGCCCGCGGCTTTAACCATTGTTGTTGGAGAGTCAGCGCGAATGGATAGTGAAGGATTTACGCGGCGCAAATTTTTGCGCAATACGCTGACGTTGGGCGGCAGTTTTTTGCTTGCTGGCTGCGATCAATTATCGCAAACGCGATGGTTGCCGCGCTTGCTGGGTAGCGCCGAGACACTGAATAGTAAATTGCATCATCTCATCACGCCCGCCAATTCGATGGCGAAGGAATACACCGAAGCGGATCTGTCGCCGGTGTTTCGGAGTAATGGCACGTCATATCCACCAGACTCTGAATACGATGAGATGGTTGCCAAAAAATTTATGCAATGGCACTTGCAAGTTGATGGCTTAGTCGAACAACCGTTACTGCTTTCACTTGCTGAGCTGCGGGCCTTCCCTGCACGTACGCAAATTACGCGGCACGATTGCGTCGAAGGGTGGAGCGCCATCGGCAAATGGAAAGGAGTACCACTAGGAGAAATACTTCGGCGCGCTGCCCCGCGTGACAACGCACGCTATGCGGTGTTCTACTGTGTCGATAGCATGGCGGCGGGAGAAAAGTATTATGAAAGCGTCGACATGGAAGATGCTTTCCATCCGCAAACAATTCTCGCCTACGATCTCAACGATGAGCCTCTGCCCATCAAAAACGGCGCACCCCTACGCCTACGCGTCGAACGCCAGCTCGGCTATAAATCGGCGAAATACCTCATGCGCATCGAGCTTGTTGAAAAATTCGACCACATCGCGGGCGGCAATGGCGGGTATTGGGAAGATCACGGTTACGAGTGGTATGCGGGGATATAGCAACATAGGTCGAAGTGGTGACACTTTTATCCGCCGCTTTTGGTCGGGGTTATCACAACGCTTATTCCAAATTTATCAGAACTTCCTCGTTATTGCGTACTCCTACCTACAGGCCTCAAATCTTATTAGTGGGCTGAGAAGATATTTCGGGCCAAACGCTCAGGGTTGACAATCGTCGATATCCTGCCAAAATTCTACTTCCTCATCTAGGTTTAGGAGTGTTAGTGCAACTCCTAAAGTAGGCCCGCTGAATGAAATCCACTCCATTTGATTTGCCGAAGCTAACGGGTGTTTTGCTTTGTCTGCTCGGTGCGGTCGTTTTGACCGGCTGGGCCATCGGCAACGAAGTGATGGTTAGAATGCTGCCAGGTAGTGTGGCGATGGCCGTGAACACTGCGCTAATGTTTTTGGTAGTAGGCTATTGCTTATTCCTCTCGCCGCAACACCCCAACACTCCGCTTGTTCAAAAAATTGGTGCGGTGTTTCTCATTGCTTTATCAAGTCTCATTCTGATTGAGCACGCGTACGACTGGGACGCTGGCATCGATCTTGCGGCTTTGCACGCGTTGGTGGACGACGGCAATCAGCGACCCGGACGAACTGCGCCCAACACTAGTTTTGCGTTCCTCCTCGCTGGGGTGATTTTGTTACTCAGACCCCGGTTGCCGGATAGCAAGCTGTTTCAACAAGTCACCAATGTTTTGAGTATCACGGTACTCATTATCGGCGGCGCAGCCGCATTGGGCTATCTCCTTAGTTTGGAATTAATGTATCAAGTTGCGTCTTACAACCGCATGGCTGCGCCGACTGCGCTGGGCATCACCCTGCTTGGAGCTGGCCTACGGATCCCTCATCCCCACATCAATACACGCACCGTGGATATTTTCGCAAATGAAGATAAGCGCATAACCAGGCTTGCTGCCGTGGTGCTGACGGTGTTGGCTATCGCGGCTGGGTTGACCGGGTTTGCGGTGCTGCGGTACGGGTTTGACAAATCAGCGCAGGAAAATGTTCAGGAGACGACAGCCAATAACGCCGTCGTCATCTCCAACACGCTGGATTGAGCGGGTGAGCTTGCGAAGTGGGTGGCCGACCGCCCGGGATTGCATAAGCAATTGCTCAGCCTGAGCGCTAATCCTGGAAATGCTGACGCACTTTCCTTCGCTCGCGAAGCGGGAGAAAGTTTTTCTGCGCTGGGTTTTACCAGCATCCGCTTTTTCGACGCGCAAGGAACGCTCCTCGCGTTATCTGGTCGTGGGGTCGCGGATCAGGCCACTGTCTTAATCCCACTTGAGCCCGCGAAGAGCAATGCGGCTTTATATTGGCAAGACGGTTTTGTATATAGAAGTGAAGACAAGGCCGTGGAGAGTGGTCGTGTCATTGGCAAGATCGTCACGGAGCAGCGCCTCACGTCGCTGACTACGCTACTCACTAAAATCCAAGGCTCCGGCGCATCGAGCGATGCGCTGCTCTGCGGGCGCGATGGAAATAGCGCTGTATGTTTCCCGAGTCGTAATCTAACAGCGAACGCGCGTATACCCATTTTAGAGCAGAGCGGCAGCCCCACTTTGCCTATTTCACGTGCGCTGCGTGGCGAACACGGCGCTTTTTCAGGCAAGGATTTTCGCGGAGTTAATGTGGTCGCAGGCTATGCCTCAATAAAAAAATACGGCTTAGGGTGGGTGCAGAAGACTGATACTCAGGAACTTTACGCGCCGATGCGAGAAAGGCTGAATTTATTGGTGGGATTGTTGGCTATCTTTATCGTCATTGGCACCTTCACGCTTCGGAAACGGATTCAGCCTTTGGTCTCACGCATTGTTGAAGAACAACGCAGGATGAAGGTGATTTTGGAAAATTCGAACGATGCCTTTGTGGCGATCGGTCACAATGGTTTGATTACTGATTGGAATGCGGAGGCGGAGCGCACGTTTGGGTGGAGCAGCGAAGAAGCAATCGGCCGGGATTTGGCGACGCTTATCATTCCCGAGGCGCAACGTCATGCACACAATGTTGGTTTCAGCCGGTTTATTACTACTGGAACTGGGCCGGTGATCAACAATCGCATCGAAGTTAGCGCGCTGCATAAAGCTGGGAAAGAGATTCCGATAGAGTTGTCTGTTGCAGCAGTTCCCTATGGCAAAGGTTTCATTGCTAACGCTTTTTTACGCGATATTACTGAACGTAAACGTGCCGAAAAAAGTGCAATATTTGCAGAAAAAGAACGCTTGCGTGTGACGCTCAATTCGATCGGCGATGCCGTCATTACCACGGATACCAAGGGCCATATCACCTTCCTGAATCCGGTGGCGGAGGTGATGACGGGTTGGTCTAGTGAAGAAGCGATTGGACTTGCGTTGCCAGCCGTGTTCCACCTTATCAATGAAAAAACAGACGAAATCGCGCCAAATCCGGTGGAATTGGTGCTGCATAATGAATCCATCGTGACGCTTGAAGACCATACTACCCTGATCCACCGAGGCGGTGGTCGGTTTCCAATTGAAGATTCGTGTGCGCCGATTCGAGATGTGCAGGGCGCCATCACCGGCGTGGTGCTGGTGTTCCATGACGTCAGCCAAGCACGCAAAATGGTCGAACAAATGACGCATCAAGCCACTCACGATTCATTAACCGGCCTGATCAATCGCGCCGAGTTTGAACGCTGCGTACAGCTCGCCTTACAGACGGGTCAAACCCAGGATAAGCAGCATACGCTCCTCTATCTTGATCTTGATCAATTCAAAATCGTAAATGATACCTGTGGCCATGTGGCTGGAGATGAGTTATTGCGGCAGTTAGCGGGTGTATTGCACGAGAAGTTGCGTCGAGGCGATATCTTCGCGCGTTTGGGTGGTGATGAATTTGGTGTGTTGCTGGACAGTTGTGCAGTAGAACCGGCGCTGCAGATCGCCGATGTGTTAAGACAAGTGGTTAGTGACTTTCATTTTGTGTGGCTCGATAAAGGATTTACTATCGGCGTGAGTATCGGCTTGGTCACTTTTAGCAACGGCGGCATTACGCTGGCGGATATTCTGCGTATGGCCGATACGGCGTGCTATGCCGCCAAGGACAGGGGACGGAACCGCGTTCACGTCTACACTGCGGACGATAAAGATCTTGCGCAACGGTTGGGAGAAATGAGTTGGATTGGCCGTATCCAAAAAGCGATGGACGAACAACGTTTTGTACTTTTCTCCCAAAAAATACTATCGCTGGATAATGATCCCGCAGAAGGCGAGCATTATGAATTGCTGCTAAGGATGTGGGATGAGGACGGTAATCTTGCTCCCCCAATGGCCTTCATTCCTGCGGCGGAGCGTTACGGTCTGATGCCGCTACTCGACCGATGGGTGATCGACAAAGCTTTCTCGATGCATGCCGCTCGGCATCCGCCTGGCACCGCGCTAGGAACCTGCGCGATTAACCTCTCCGCTACCTCGATTTGCGACGAGCATTTACTGGCTTTTATCCTCGACCGCTTTGAGCATTATAAGGTGTCACCGCGGGCGATTTGTTTTGAAATTACGGAAACTGCCGCAATTGCCAATTTAACTCAAGCGGTTGCGCTGATTCGGGATCTAAAAGCAATCGGCTGTCGTTTTGCCTTAGACGATTTTGGAAGCGGAATGTCGGCGTTTGCGTATCTAAAACATCTGCCTGTTGATTATCTTAAGATTGACGGTGGTTTCGTTAAAGACATGATGGATGACCAAATTGATCACGCCATGGTCGAGGCGATTAACCATATTGGGCATGTGATGGGCATCCAAACGATCGCGGAGTTCGTGGAAAACGATGCTATCTTAGTCGCGATTCGTAAATTGAAAGTCAATTTTGCCCAAGGCTATGGCGTGGAAGAACCGATGCAGACGGTCGAGCCTGGACAGCTAAAAATAGAGGAGGGGATGTAAGCTAAGCAATTTTAGACTGCCATCGCCAGTTTTCTTTTTGGGCGGATCGAGATGTTGTCCGACGCATCTACTAGCTGAACCGTAAATCCTTCAACCCAGATTTTCCATTAGGCTCGTAGCGAGGGTGCACAAGGTGCTGAAGATGGGCGAGAAAAGATGAAAAACAGTCGGAGGCGTAGTCACTCTACGGTGACAGACTGTTTTTCATCTTTTCTCGCGCAGATTCAGCGCGTTGTGCAGCCGCAGTAGAG